>JAHEBB010000035.1:0-7969 GCA_024642575.1 Trueperaceae bacterium
ACACTTTTACCTGCACAAAGCAATGGATAGAGTCGTTTTAAGTTTGCAACATCGCTACCCGACAAGCCAGGTAATTTGTAAGCCCGTTCGGCAAGTTCAGCTGCTTTGTTAAAGTCTTGTTTTCTTGCTGCATCTTCAGATAAGTTTAAGAGTGCATACTGGACGCGTTCTGCCAAGTATTCTCTGGTGGTATAAACCCATTCTTCTAGTTCACTACCCCAGTCCTCTAAGGTTATACCCTCAAGGAAGGCCCCCGCATACTGCGCACTGGCTTTTTCCCAGTCACTTTTATCGAGCGACTCGAGCAAGTCTTTTACATCACTACTAAGCATAGACTGGGTTTGCTTATCAGAGACTTCTACGACATTGCCAGCACTTTGCCGAATGCGGGTTAGCGTCATAGATAAACTTTTCATTTTGTTGCCCTCAGGCCAGAACAGTTCTGCTAAGTGGCGTTTAGGCTTTGGCCCTTCAATACTCAGGTAGCTAAGGAGTAAAAGAGGTTTGGGTTGCTTAAATAAGACAGGCTCGAGCCTTAAGCCGCCTAATGCTCTAAGTTGCGTTTCCACCACCTTCACCACCTTTTTTACAGCACTATGATGATTTTAGTCGATTCTATTTTTATTGTCTGTAGCCATCTCTCATAAACCCTTGTGGCGGTCTTGTGGCGGTGACTTTTGCATACTAAAAACAAGAAGGGAAGGTTCTAATGAAAGCTTTTTGTTTATTACTCTTAATTACGTTATTGGTGGCATGTGGGGCTGAGACTAACCCAAAGCCTCAGCCCAATCCTAGCGATAAAACAGCACCCTCATTGACGTCTAGCATCCCTGCTAATGGGGCTAGCAGCGTTCCTACCAACGTCAAACTGGCATTTAATTTTAGCGAGGCGATGGATGAGGCAACGCTCGAGCTAAGCAGCAACCCGTCTATTACCCTTGGCACAGTTAACTGGAATGCCAGCAGCACAGGGCTTGCCTTTGACAATTCTCCTTTAACGCCATCAACCACTTACACCTTGACACTAAAGGCAAAAGATGTCGCAGGGAATGCTTTGGCAGCAACAAGCCTTAGCTTTAGCACCTCAGATGTTAGCGATACGACTGCGCCGGGTACACCAACAGGCTTAGTGGCTACGCCTGCTGATGGACAAGTTACCCTGACCTGGCAAGCTAACTCTGAAAACGATATAGCAGGTTATACGGTTTATCTAGGAACCAGTCAAGATACGCTTGAGCCCAAGGATTTTGTAACCACAAACAGTAAAACGGTTACAGGTTTAAGCAATGGTACGACCTACTTTTTTGCCATTGATGCGGTAGACAAGGCTGCGAATAAGTCAGACAAAACAAAACCCGTGTCTGCAACCCCTTCAGTCGCTACCTCTGACGTCACAGCCCCTAAAATTCAATCGAGTACCCCTGCTGATAATGCTACAAATGTCCTGGGCGAATTTTCCTTCCATATTGTTTTTTCAGAGTCGATGGATAAGAACAGTTTGACCTTTAACCTAGAACCGGCCGAGTTTGCCCTCGAGCGCATCATCTGGAGTGATAACGACACCGTTCTTGATCTCACGCCCTTGCAGCTTCATCTGTTTTCAGAGAGTAGCTCCTATAAATTAACCCTTAACGCCAAAGACAAAGCAGGTAATGAGCTGTCAGGTGATAAGGAAATTAATTTTACTACGGGGTCAGAAGTTCATTTGCTCTCAAGTACCCCTGCGGACGGCGCTACGAATGTTCCTGTTGAAAAGTTTGAAATCAGGCTCGAGTTTTCTAAGGCGATGGATACAACTACCTTTGGGGTAAAGCCTACGCTCGAGCCTGTAGACATTCCTAATTTCAGTCAATCTTGGACCCTAACCTGGACGAACAATGACACAGTTTTAACCCTTAACACTGCCATTATTCCTGGATACTTTTTAGAAGATACGACTTACAAGCTTTTGCTAACTGGCACAGATAAAACAGGTGCTGCCCATTTGAATACAACTGTTTCATTTAAGACCGTAGGGGATTCTACGTCGCCAACAGTTGTCGCAGTATCACCACTTGATGAGGCAACAGACGTACCTCTTAGCCCTTTAGATGTTTTTATTTACTTTGATGATCTGATGGACGAAAAGGCAACCTTGGCAGCTATCTCGAGCTCACCTGAATTACCCTGTACCTGGCAGCACTTTTTTACTACTGATAGTCCAGATGACAAAGATTTAGAGTCAGCTTTTGCTTGCCGCGCGACAACTGAAGCGTTTCAAGCCAATACCCCTTACACCATTACTGTAAGTACCGAAGCAAAAGACACCTCGGGCAATACCTTTTCAAGAAAACTCTGTAGAGGCACTTTTCCTTGCTCATATAGTTTTACCTTTACAACGCTTACACCGCCACCGCCCAAAGGTAATTTGCAACTCAACATTAGCGGCTTACCTATCGGTCAGAAAAAAGTAAGAGTTACAGGGTCTGGGTTTGATAGCGGTTTCCTGGACGAGGGCACGCTTTTTTCAAACGTACTCACAGGGGACTACAGCATTAATGCGTCTGGGTTTACCCTTGCCCCTGGTAAACCTGCCTGCCGCATTTATACGCCTACCCCAGGATCACAAACCGTAACGGTAGCAGCAAATCAAACGGTTACGGCTACTGTGACCTACGAATCATTCTCCTGCGCCCTAATACAAAATGGGTCTTGAGCTTTGCTTAAAGAAACTACATCTAAGGAACTGTTATGACAAACGTTTATAAATTCCTCATTGCATTTAGCTTCATGGGCGTTGTACTAAGTGCCTGTGGTACGCCAGCAATCCCAAAGACAGGTTCGCTCGAGCTAAGCATTCAGGGTCTAAGTGCGGGGCTCGAGCCTGATGTCAGCGTAACAGGGCCTAATAACTTTAAGCAGAACATAAAAACCAGCACTACGCTAGAAAATCTTGACGCGGGCAACTACAGCATCATGGCTCAGGACATTGTGCAAACAGACACTTATCTACCTGATAAACGCCAGCAAACTGTCGTCATCAAAGTGGGGGAAACAGCCAGCCTAATACTGACCTATACCAAACAAGCTGTTGAGGCAGGTAGTTTGGAAATAAGCGTGAGCGGTTTGCCTGCGGGAATAGATGCAGATATTACGGTAACGGGTCCAGAAAATTTCAACCAAAACCTAAAGACAAGCAGTGTGCTAAATAACCTAAAACCAGGAGATTATCAAGTCATAGCCGAGTCAGTGACGCTAGGCGGTGATACTTATTTTCCAACACCCTCAAACCAAACTATAGGAATTGCTACCGGGAGTAAAACGGATATTAGCGTTGTCTATAGCAAGCAAGCGCCCACAGTAGGTCAACTTATCCTGGCGATTAGTGGCTTACCTACAGATTTAACTGCTAGCCTTAGCCTAAGAGACCCTAACGGCTTTAGCCATGACCCGGTGAGTCTTGACCTTAGTACCTTAAAACCAGGAACCTATACCTTAACGGCAGATTCCTTCTTTCCCAATTTCGCAGAAACAGACCTTACTCAAGTAAGACCCGCCAATCTACAAGACCCTCACAGCTATACCCCCTATCCAAAAAGTCAGGAGCTAACCATTATTGCAGGGGAAGCTACGACTGCTCGGGTGGCTTATGTGCCTAAAATTCTCAGGGGTACCGAAGGTGACCAGTTTGGCTATGCGGTCGCCTTAGATGGCGACTTTATGGTGATTGGTGCGCCCTCTCACGAAACGGGTGCGCTTATTGATGACGGTACAGCTTATCTTTACCAGCGCTCGAGCACAGGTGAGTGGGTTTTTCTGAAAGAACTTAGACCAGCCCCCGAGAAAGCTACTCTTAAACCCTTAGGGATTTCTGCAGGGGATAAGTTTGGTTACGCGGTAGCTATAAGTGGAGATACCGTAGTGGTGGGTGCACCTAATGCAATTACTGGCGTCATCTGTGAAGTCAAAGTACCTTGCGTAGATATTCATGGAGGTAGCGCTTATGTGTTTAAACGTGATGAAGGAGGCAACAACACTTTTGGACAAACCTTAGTTCTAAGGGGCTTAGGTGCAATACATCCTATAAGGGACGGTGATGAGTTTGGCAGTGCTGTAGCGATAAATGGTAGCACCATTCTGGTAGGCGTTCCTGGACTGGATTTTGATGTAAACCATGACGGGACAATTGCCTGTGACATAAACCATGCTATCTTTGCCGAATGTGACGAGGGTGGCGCTTATCTCTTTTTCTCTGGCCTATCGAGCTCTGGCACAAAGCTATTACTTACCGCTGATGCCAAGCATGCTGCTTCGTTTGGTACTGCGGTAGCCATTAGTCAAGACACTGCCGTAGTGGGAGCCACTAGAGATAGCTATGACGTCAATGGCGATGGGAATATAGACTGCGGCGAAACGACCACAAACACAGAGTGTTCTATAGGCTCGGTTTATCTGTTTGCTCGCAAGCTGGGTGGCGAGGACAACTGGGGTCAAGTGAAAAAACTTGCGCCAAGCGAAAGCCTGGTTGATGATCAATATGGTGCTTCAGTAGCGATTGGCGGTGACACAGTGGTGGTAGGTAGCCGTAACAGTGATGGTGGTCAAAAGGTCGCACTGGCGTTTATTTATGATCGTAATCAAGGTGGAGCTGATAACTGGGGTGAAGTTAAAAAACTAAGTATAGACAATGTACTTGAAGGGTTTGACGCTGCCAATGTCGCTATAAGTGATGATACTGTCGTGATGGCTGTGCCCTTTTTTAACGGTGATGTCAATGAAGATCAAGTGATTGATTGTGGTGTGGGGGGAACAGGTAAGGAATGTTTTACTGGCGCAATCTTGCTCTTTGATCGCAATCAGGGTGGAGCAAACAATTTTGGCCTGCTAAGTACTTTTGTATCCAGCGACAGTGCTAACCGTGACACGCTTGGCTGGGGTCTTGCTTTTGACGGTAAGACAATGGTCGCAGGTGCTCCAGGTCATCAGACTATTGGCGCGGTTTACGTGCTAACGCCCTAAGTATAAGTTCCGCATTTATTTATTTTCTAGAAAACCTCTGCTCGGCTAACTTCAAAAGGTTTGGCAGTATAAGGGAGAAAAACATGAAATGGTTTAAACGACTTGTCCTTTTAGTTCTGATTCTGACAGCTTGCAGTCAGCAACAACAAGCACTTCCTCCCATTAGTATTAGTGTTGACCCAGGCATTAAACCCAGTGTCGATTCATTGCCGGGGTTTGAAGCGGGCGAGCCGCGACCTGTAGCAACGGTTACAGGGGAAGACGGTAAGAAGGCTGATTTTGTAAGTAATGAGGTCTGGCTTTCTACCAATAAAGAGGCTGATTTGCAGAGCTTTTTAAGCCGCTGGCAAGCTAAGATTTTAAAAACCCTCGAGCCAGATAAAGCTGGGGTTACGGGGCTTCCAAAACAGTACTTGATTCGTATTACGACAAGTTTGGCAGATACCAAAAAACTCAGTGAAGATTTAAAAACCCTTGACTCAAAAAGTACTGGCGATCATAAGGTTTCGAGCCAGGCTGGGCTCGAGCTTATTGCTGCAAGCAGTCATGAAGCCGCACAGGGTCTGGCGATTGGCCTAAATTGGGTAGGTAGTGGAGATGGACAATTCAGTGACAGAACTTCCCTAGAAGCACCTACTGGGGACAAGCTAGCAGGTGTTACCTATACAAAAGATGCGTTTGGCTGGCCTTCTCATAATTCAGGCTCAAGCAGTGTTCAGGACATCGGCGTAGCCGAGGCTTGGCGAGCTCTGGAATTGTCAGGGAAACTCAGCAATAAAATAAAACTTGCGGTACTTGACATGGGCTTTAAACCTGACGCTGATTGGCCTGTCGGATTCCAGGCCATTAGCAATGTGCCCTTTAAAGATGCCCTTGGAACAGAAAATATTCTGTCCTGTGGCGGTGGCAATAGTTGCCCCTGGCACGGCACTGAAGTCGTGAGCGCCGCCATGGCAGTGCCAGATAATAATTATGGTAGCGCGGGTTCGGCTGGGCCAGTTGCTGATCCCATTGTGGTTTTTACGCTTTATGATTTCTTTACTTCCATTCAGGCTTTGTTTGATGCCAGAGTTCTTGGTGCCAGGATTGCCAACATGAGCTATGGTGCTCCGGTACCCTGGTATCTGGCTTGGAGTGTTTTGCCTTTTGAAGGTGCAACTGCCGGGCTTCGGGCCACAGGCATGCTTATTTTTGCCGCAGCGGGTAATGATGGTGAAAATGTAGATGCCGAAGGCTGCACGCTGGGGGTTTGTTGGGAAAGAACCTGGTACACCCCCTGTGAAAATGCCGGTGTCATTTGTGTTGGGGGCTTGGCAGGTAATTCAAAAAGTAAGGCAAGTGGTTCAAACTATGGGGGTGAACAAGTTGATATTTTTGCGCCTTATACCTTCTGGCTTGGCCCTGACCCCAGTGCGCCAGATAACAAGGCCAGGGTGCTTAATGGTACCAGTTTCTCTTCACCCTTTACCGCAGGTATAGCTGCGCTCATCTGGGCAGCAAAGCCGAGTTTGGGTGCAGGTGAAGTCGAAGACATCCTGATGGAAACGGCTCACCCTAATGCAGATAGTCGGGTTAAACGGCATGTCAATGCGCTTGCCGCAGTAAAAAAAGTTCTTGGCAACATTGCGCCCAGTATTAATCTAAATACGTCAGGAGGTAATGTGCCCCAAAATGTTGAACTTAGCCTGTCGGCAGATGTATTTGATTTTGAAGACGCTTTTCCTTGCTGCACCATCAGCTGGACATCGGATAAAGATGGGGTTTTAGGTACAGACCGAAGTGTCAGTCATACGTTTAGCAGTTTGGGAGCACGCACGATTACGGTTAAGGCAACCGATAGTAATGGAGCAAGTTCATCGGCAAGCGTTAGCCTTAATGTCGTAAACTTTCCACCCGTTGTCAGCCTTAACAGTCCAAAAGAAGGTGACTCGGTTTTTAGGGGGGCTAGTGTGGTCTTGCGTGGTAAAGCTACTGATCTGAACGAAGCTAATAACCAGCTTGCTTGTACTAACCTCAGCTGGACAAGCGACCTTTCTACTGACCCGTTGCCTAAAACAGGTTGTGATGTCGAAGTTGTTTTCGCTACCAATGGGGCACGTACTTTGACCCTGACAGCTAAAGATGCTTTGGGTGCGAGTGATAGCAGAAGCATAAAACTTAATGTTATTGACCCACCTCTTAATTTGCCCCCCAATGTTCATGTGACCAGCCCTGTAGATCATGCTTCAGTACGTACCGATGAGAGCTTAACGCTAAACGCAACAGCGATTGACCCAGAGGGTGCAACCCCGCTTGCCTACGAGTGGACAGTGCAGCTTTTTGATAATCCCCCTATTACCGTTGGCACTGATTTGAGCGTGCAGTGGAAACCTTCAGACACTTTCAGCTTTAATGGTGAGGGCACTTATGTCATTAAGGTCAGGCTCAATGTTACTGACCCAGAGGGTCATACTGGCACAGATTTTATAACGCTCGAGTTTCTCATCATTTTGTAAGGGCTGTTGCTCAATCAATGTTGGTGGTTACTGAAATGTTTGAAAGGAGGCGTCATGAAAAGACTTGCTATTGGTCTTGTGCTGATTTTGCTTATGGTGGCTTGTGGCAGCTCTAAACCCAACCCAAATCCTGCTGCAAATACCTGGAACAGTGCTAAATGGAACGAATCCCAATGGGAAAAGTAAATCGGTTTTATCAGGCATTTTAATCAAGCATGTGAAAGGGAAATGAATATGAACCATCTTAAATATAAGCTGCTTTTTACAACGGTTGTTGTGCTTTTTGTCTGGGCCCTTGCCGCAGATATCCCCTTTAGCTTTAAAGCTGGCGAGGTAATTAGTGCAGAACAAATGAATCAAAACTTTGCGGTCTTAAATGACAGCAAACAAAATCTAATTACGGGAACTTGCGCAGCAGGTTCGTCGATTCGCAGCATTGCCACTGATGGCACAGTCACCTGTGAGGTCGATGATAT
>JAHEBB010000035.1:8069-21096 GCA_024642575.1 Trueperaceae bacterium
ATCAAAACTTTGCGGTCTTAAATGACAGCAAACAAAATCTAATTACGGGAACTTGCGCAGCAGGTTCGTCGATTCGCAGCATTGCCACTGATGGCACAGTCACCTGTGAGGTCGATGATATTGGTAGTGGAGGCAGTTCTGGCGTTGATGCTCTAAACGGTCAAACAGGGGCAGTTACCTTGCAAGCAGGTGACAACATTACCATTGATGATAGTGTCTCGGGGCAAATTAAAATCTCGTCTTTGGCATCTTCGGCAACACCTTATACAGCCGATGAAACCAGTTTGACCTTAAGTGGTTCTACTTTCTCCATAAAAAGTGCTGGTGTTGGAACAGCTCAGCTAGCTTCAAAATCTGTGATTGCCGATAAATTGGCTTTTCCTATTGATGTGACTGGGAGTCTTGGCTTTGTGGGTTTTTCGGTTCGTAATACTAATCCTACAGATGGCGCTATTGGATTAAGGGGGCAAAGTGGAGATAGTGTGGGTTTAAGTATTACAGGGCCCCTAGGTGTATTGGGAGAAAGCAAACTAGGCATAGGTGTTTTTGGAGCAAGTAAAGATGCTATTGGTGTTTGGGGAAAAAGTGAAACCAGAGCTGTCGTAGGAACTCAGGGAGATACCTCATGTGCAGGTAGCTACGCGGTAGGTGGCTGCGCAACTACAGGTGATGGTGTAATAGGACGTGCTATCTCAGCTAGGGGGATCGCTGGCTCGAGCTCTTCTGGTAGAGCTGTTGAAGGTGTAGCAGATAGTGGTATTGGGGTAATTGGCATAAGTAATACTCGAGCAGTTATAGGTACACAAGGTGTAATCTCTTGTGCAGGTACCTATGCAGTTGGGGGTTGTGCTGTGACGGGTAACTCAGCACAGTTTCATGGCGGCTCTGGTGGTACAGGTACCTGCTCTTACAGTGGAGGTGCAGGTTGGAGTTGTACCTCTGACCGAAACGCTAAAGAAAACTTTAAAGCCATCAACTCCAAGGCCATTCTTGAGCAACTTGCCAGCATGCCTATTAGTACCTGGAACATGAAAGGTGATACTGCGCTAACGCCGCACCTGGGACCTGTCGCACAAGATTTTCATAGTGCTTTTGGTTTGGGTGAAAACGATATTACGATCAATACTGCCGATGCTCAGGGGGTTGCCTTAGCCGCAATTCAAGGTTTGTATGCCTTAGTTCAAGAACAACAAGCCAAGATTGCCGAGCTTGAAGCGCAAATCTCGAGCCTGAGGTAGTAAGAAGCAAAAGGCGGTCATTCATTTCTCAAGTGACCGCCTTTTGCTTCTTGTGAGTTTGGATGTGGCAGATGTACTTCTAGCACCCTCTCAATGGACAGCGTTTTCAGGATGTTTTGAAACGCTTATGAATGGGGTTAGTTACGGGCTCGAGCTTGATTTAAAGGATGATAGGAGCTTAAAGGGCTGCCTTAAAATTAATACTCAAGTATTTGATTTAAAAGGATGGTCGATGCTAAAGGGACTTAGTCTGTACGGTTTTTTGCTCGAGCCGCAAAACAGCCAACCTATGGCCCTCTTTAAAGCCAGCATGCAAAGCCAATATTTGATTCTAAAAGTGGATTTTCCCAGCATTGAGCCAAACACTAAGCCATCACGGTGTTTGATTCTTAAGAGGAAAAAGGGTTAAAAAGCTTTAGGCTCAGTTTGTAAACTGAGCCTAAGCTATCTGAGACTTAAAGAACGGTCTAGCTAAGCCTATTTCTGGTCGTAAAATGCAGAAATTTTTTCGTTGATTTCGGCGGTTTCAGTATAGTCGGGCAAATCAAGGAGTGCTTTCACATCGTCTTTACTACGTCTGGAAACAGGCCAGTCAGCCTTTGAAATAGAAGCAAAGCGAAGCGCTAAAAGAGAAGCCAAAACCGCAGCATCCTGCAATTCGCGCAGACTTACTTTGTCTAGCGTGTCAAATTTGGTGTGTCCATAACCCCGACCTTCGGTACCTTTAGGTACGCTTTCCATACCGCCAGTGGCAACACCCTCGAGCAAAAACGGATAGTGGTCTGAAAAGGCATTCACCGATTGCGCGGTTTTATAAGGAAAACTGATATCTTTTTGCCAGCTTTTGACCAGTTTCTCTAGCTCTGCCCATTCATTAAGGACAACGCCTTTGTTTTTTACCGAACCTGCGCCGTCCATATTGAAGTAAAAGCGCAGTTTGTCGAGCTTGTCTAAATTGGCTTGCGCATGATACCTCGAGCCTAATAAACCAATTTCTTCAACCCCCCAGAGGGCAAAGCGCAGCGTATAGGGCAGGGGAGAGGCATATTTGCTTAAAAGTCTGGCTGCTTCCATGACGGCAACGGCACCTGAAGCAGGGTCTTGAGCACCTTGAGAAATATCGTGGCCATCATAGTGAGAGCCGAGCATGACGATTTCATCAGGGTCTTCAGCGCCAGGCAAATCGCCTAAGACATTCCAGGAGGTCATGGTTTCGCTCGAGTCTGTCGTTGTAAGTTTAAGCGTAACTTTGCCATGTTTTTCCAGCAGGCGTCTTAAAAAGCTGCCATCTTCATAAGATACCGAAATGCCAGGTATGAGTGCCGTTCTGTTTTTATGACCAATACCGCCCGTAGCAGGGCCGTAAGCTGCGTAGTGATTCATAAAAATAAAGGCGCTCGCACCATTTAACAGGCTACGACCAAACTTTTCGCCACGGTGAACCCAGCGTTTTGAACCTGAAGGAAAGGTTTCGCTACTTGCCATGACGATTTTGCCCTGCATGGCAGCGGCTTCTTTTTCAAAGATGCTTACGGCACCGTCACGAGCGTCATAAAGTTCAGCGGTTAAGTTAGCCGCAGGACTATGGGGCAGGCTAATGCAGTCAATGGTTTTTTGAATGGGCGAAGTGATTTCCAGCTTAGCTGTGCCTCTACGCCAACCCAGGTACTCAAAAGGCTCGAGCCTGACATTTTTAAGGCCATAGTCTTTTAGCTTTTGGGCAATAAAATCAGCCGCCTGCTTTTCACCTTTGGTACCGCCAAAACGTGAGCCAAAGTCATCACACAAGATGCTCAAGTTCTCCATGCTTTCAAAAGAGCTGTAACCGTCACCGCTCAGTTTTTGGTCGAGAGCTAAAAAGGGATTTGCCATTGGGGGTCCTTTCTAAGTACTTAGTACCTTGTACCTAGTACTTGGTAGCGAGTAAATTTTTTACTCGCTACTATTCGTTGATCATCGCCATAAGTTTATCCAAGATGTATTCACCGTCTGCTCTTAAGCCGTTGTGCTCATATTCGCTGGTGACCCAGACCTTGGTATTTGGGGTGGAATTTGCCGTTTCTAGACTGTAATCACGTGGTACATACATATCATTAAAGTAAACAGCTGCGGCAACAGGTACTTTGTTTTGGCTGAGCACCTCGGGCTTATAAAGGATGGGCCAGTCTGCTTTTTCTGCCAGTAATTGAGCAGCTTCTTTTAAAGAAATCAAGTTTTGGTACTGCTCAAACATCCAGGGGTAAATCATTTCACCTGTGAAACAGAGCTTATTACCTACCTGATAGTTAAACTCGGGGTAATTTGCTCTTAGTCGTTGGGCTGACCAGTTTGAAGCGCTATTTTGACAGTAAATGGCCTCATGCAAGATGGCAAAAAGTGGATTGCGGTTATAGCCTAGTTCACCAAAGCAGTCTTGTAAAAAGGTTGTGCTCAGGGTTTCTTGGCCATTAACGCTTATAAGGGCACGCTCGAGCGTGTAATAAAGATGCTCAAAGCCCGTACTGCTACCCAGTGCCATACCGAGTTGTTGAAACTGTTCTACGCTAAAACGTTGTCCATCTGGCAAATAAAAGCTTTCTTCTTGGAGTAAATGGGCAATTTTGTTTGCCCAGCCTTGCGCTTCAGGATAACGCTCAAAAAACTGCTTATTTTTCTCTAAGACAATGGGATAGGTTGTGTTGTAAAGCTCGTCAGCAGAGTGATGAATGGCAGCCAAACCCCCTGTTATAAAGACCTCTTTTAACCCTTCAGGCGCAAGGCTCAAATAGCTAAGTGAGCAAAAACCGCCAAAACTTTGCCCCAGCAAACTCCAGGGTTTTTTTGCACTAAGTTCCTTACGAATAAACTCGGCATCTCGCACAATGTTGTCAGCGCGAAACTGCGCCAAATAATCGGCTTGTTCCTCAGGGTTTTTGCCGTCTAAGGTCTGAAAGGTGATAGGGCTACTTAAGCCTGTTCCTCGCTGGTCTAAAAGTAAAACGCGGTAAGACTCGAGCGCCCGCTTGAGCCAGCCTCCTTTGCCATCGGGTCGGGGTGCTTCTGAGCCAGGGCCACCTTGTAAAAAAACTAAAAACGGCAGACCTTCTTGGTCTTTATGGGTATCCCAGACTTCACGAGCAAAAACGGTTATCTGAGCCCCTTTTGGGTCTTGATAGGTAAGCGGAACCTGAAATTCGTGCTGGATGAAAGCTAAACCATGGGCACGGTGTGAGGAGCGAATCATAGACTATTTTACCTTTATAAGTAGAGTGCCAAGAGCCCTGTGAGCATACATAAAGCAGCAAGTAGTTTGAAACCCAGACGGCTGTATTCTTTTAAAACGACAATGCCAAGGGTCATAAGAATGATCAGTCTGACCTGTGCTACCAATATAACGCCACCTGCTGTGCCGCCAGCATTAAACGCCAAAATGATAAGGAGTTGCGTAACTGCAAAGGTTAAACCTACGCCCCAAGCACTAAGGCCCCAGAGAGCAGAGGTTTTTAGCTGCAAAGGCTTGGGTCTAGCAATAAGTAACATACCCAGACCAGTTAAACCTAGATTGATGGTCGTGTAACTCAAGGCGTCAAACTGAGTGCTGAGCGCTTTATCAACGACATTACCCAGACCAAAGACCATAGCGGCAGCAAGTGCCAATAGCTGAGAAGATTTAAAGCGAAGAGGCCAGCGCTGTTTTGAAAGGAGCAAAACAGAAGCAATGGTCAAAGCTGCTCCAAAAATAGTTTTTAGACCAAAGGGTTCCCTCAGGAGAATGATGCCAAAAAGAAAGGTCCAAAACGAAGAACTGCGCAAAAAGAGGTCGATTTCAGAAAGCTGGGTTTTTGCCAAAGCTAAAAAGTAGAGCGAATTGCCCAAGGTGTAAATAAGCCCCATTCCTAAAAGCCCTAGCGCCAGATTCCAACTTAGGTGAAAGCGCAGAGGGTAAAACGGCAAGACAATAAGACAGGCAAGACCGCCAATCAGGTGAACGCTTGCTCCAACTAAGACTGGGCTTAATTGTTTACTGACCAGAATCTTAGATAGCCAGACATTTAGGGCACTGGCAAAGCCAGCAAGGAGGGCAAACAAGAACCAGCTCTGCAAGGTTTAGGCTCGAGTCAGTTTTCCTGCACTCACGGCGCGTTTTGCGCCCGTAGCACTGGGCAGCGTATTGGTTTCACCATGATAGGCAAAATAAGCCATTACGCCAAAAGCCAGCGCCTCACGGTCTTTTGAGTTGTAACCCAGGTCTTCAAAGGTTTTTATAGGAATAGTTAAGCGCTCTTTGAGCATAGCTATAAGTGTAAGGTTATAAGCCCCGCCACCTGCTAACAGGATTTCATCTAAGCCTTTGGCTAAAACAAAGTCCTCATAGGCTTTGGCAATAGACGCTGCGCTAAAGGCCGTCAATGTTGTAATGAGATCATGGGAACTTAAGTGGTTGAGTTTGGTCTGCTGTTCGATTTCAGTTAGGGTAAAGACTTCACGACCCGTCGTTTTGGGCAGGCCCAGGCTTAAGTAAGGATGGCGCATCAGCTCAGCCAGCACAGCTTCATCAACTTCCCCTAAAGCTGCCTGTTGACCCTCGTGGTCATACTCGAGCCCAATCTCTCTTTTAACCGCTTCATCAATTAAACAATTAGCAGGCCCCGTATCAAAGGCAAAGACCTCGGCACTATTGCCACTAGCAGGCAAATAGGTCAGGTTTGAAATGCCACCAAGATTATGAATGGCTCTAGCTTTTTGGGGTTCAGAAAACATCATGTAATCGCCAAAGGAAACCATCGGCGCGCCCTGACCACCTGCTGCCATATCAGACTGACGAAAATCTGAGATAACAGGCAAACGGCAATGTTCAGCTACTATCGCGGCTTCGCCTAGTTGCAAGGTGCTTAAGGTGCGCCAGTTCATGCTAGCGTCTAATCTCGGGATGTGATAAACCGTTTGCCCGGATAGTGCCACCAGATCAAAGCTGAACTCTTTTTGGAGCGCTTTTACCACATGGGCATAAGCCAGACCAATTTCAGTGTGAACCTGAGTGGTCAAAACAATATCCGAGGATTCGGGCTTCATGCAGGCCAAAATGCGTTTGCGTAGCTCCTGCTCATAGGACACGCTCGAGCGCTCTACAACCTGCCAGGTTAGCCGACCTTGTTTATAGCTAAACTCAGCGAGTACCGCGTCAATACCATCGGCAGACGTGCCTGACATCAGGCTTAAAACCTTTAAAGGGGCAAATTCTTTCATGCAAATACCTCAGCTACTGCTTCATGAAAACGTTGACGAATACTGTGAATGGCGCTGCCGCTATGGCGAGAGGGGTGAACTCGGTTCGTAAGTAAAACAGCAAACCAGTCTTGCTCGGGCTCGAGCCACAAACTCGTACCTGTAAAGCCTGTATGCCCATAACCTGTTGCAGAAGCCTTATCACTCGCAAAGGAATTGTCACCTTTAAGTGCCCAACCAAGACCACGGCGTACACCCCCTTGGTTTATATGTTCTTTAAAGCTTTCTCTCAAGATGGCTTCGCTGCCCAAATGCGCGTCCAGCCTTAGCCAGGCTTGAGCGTAATGCGCCAAATCTTGCGCCCTACCAAAAAGCCCGGCATGACCAGCAATTTGACCCAGACAGTAAGCATTTTCATCATGGACGATGCCTTCTAAAATTTCATTGCGCCAGCCGCAGTCTTCGGTCGCTGCGACATTGGTTTTAGCTAGGGGGCCATAGCCTAAAGTTTTTAAACCTAGCGGCTCAAAAAGGTGCTCTTTTACAAACTCATCTTGCCTTTGCTTGCTCACTCGCTCGATGATAGCGCCTAGCGTTATAAAGCCTAAGTCGCTGTAAACGAAGCTGCCTTTTGGGTGCTCGAGCCCCGTTTGCAAAACATTAGCCAAACCTGTTTGCCGCTCGCTAATCAAGGCAAAGAGGGGTTTCCAGGCAGCTAAGCCTGAGCTGTGAGTAAGCAGTTCTTTTATTGTCACCTGACCCAAAGAAGGTGTTTGAAACCAGCCTGCATTGGCAAAAAATTTATCTACGGTATCGCCCAGCTTTAGCTCTTTGTCACTTATTAGCTTAAGAATAGCAGGCAAGGTTGAGACCACTTTGCTCAACGATGCGAGATCATAGCGGGTGTTTTCATTTACCGCTTCGCCGCCGTAACGCTTTACGCCAAAACATAGGGGAGCACTCATGTCGGTGCTCGAGCCATAAAGCGCGACGCCCCCTGGAATATCGCCTTTGCTGACGGCTTCAGTCAGTAAATGAATAACGGCAGAATGGGCAGGCATCATGCTTTCAAGCGTATCACGAAAAAGAAAAATGGTCTTGAGGTGGTATAGTGATGATGAAGACCCATCTGGATTTAAAGACTCGAGATTTTGACTAGGGTTTAGTGCATAAACGGCTCGAGCAAAGGGCTGTCTAAACTTTAATACCTGGCATAAATGGAGGAGCTAGATGCGAATAAACGAATTATATTCAGAGAATCAATCCTGTTATGATTTAGCCCTATGACACAGGTTGTCCGCGGACGGGTATTGGGCAAGGCAGGTTTTGTCTTTGCCGAGCTTGGATTTGATGCCCAGATTCTAAACCTTGACCCCGTAATGCAAGAAAAAGATGCGCCTTATATTTTGCCAGGTTTTATTGATACGCATGTGCATGGCGGAGGAGGGGCTGACACGATGGACGGTGCCGAAGGTGTTAAGAAACTTGCTCGGTTTCACCTTGAACATGGCACAACGACACTTTACCCAACAACCATTACCAATCCCTGGTCTAACATTATCGATGCCCTTAACGGGGTCAAACAAGTTAAAGAGGCCGCGTTTAGCGAGCTGCCCGATATTCCGGGCGCTCATCTTGAAGGGCCCTTTATCAGTCCACAGCGTTTGGGAGCGCAACCTCCTAATACCCTTTTACCAACGACTGAACTGCTAAGAGAATTGCTCGAGCTTGACATCACCCGACTTATCACCTTAGCGCCAGAGTTAGAAGGTGCCACAGCGGCAGCCCAACTCCTGGCAAAAGCTGGCGTTCGTATTAGTATTGGGCATACTAAAGCAAGCTATGAAGAGGTTGAACCCTTTATTCAGGCAGTACGTGACGTGGGTGGCAAGGTGGGTTTTACCCATTTGTTTAATGCGATGGGCGGGCTTAGTGGGCGTGAACCTGGTGTGGTGGGGGCAGCGCTATCAGACATAGACGCTTTTGCTGAACTTATCTTTGATACCCATCATGTTCATAGAGCTAGCTTTTTGGCTGCTTTAGCTGCCAAACCTGACCACTTAAGCCTCATCACTGACGCCATACGTGCGTGTGGCATGAGCGATGGGCAGAGTGAATTAGGGGGGCAAACCGTTTTTATTAGCGAAGGGCAAGCAAAATTGGCTGACGGTACGCTGGCGGGTAGTCTACTCAGCTTAGATCAAGCCTTGCGCAATGCGGTTGAGGCAGGTTTAAGTCTAAGAAAAGCCAGCCAGCTTTTATCGCAAACCCCGGCTAATTATATGGGATTAAAGGATAGAGGGCACCTTGACCCAGGTAAGCGCGCAGATTTTCTGGTACTTAATCAGGATTTGCAGCTTCAAGAGGTTTATGTAGCAGGGCGAAAGGTTGTTGGTTAATGATTTCAAGAGGGCTTATTGTAAGTTGCCAGGCACCCCAAGGTACAGCGCTTCAAGGTGCGCAGTATATGGCAGCGATGGCAAAAGCAGCCGAGCAGGGAGGTGCTATTGCCATAAGAGCTAATGGCCCTGAAGATATTCGGGCGATTAAAGAGCAAGTTGACTTGCCTGTTATTGGTCTTTGGAAGCAAGTAGTGGAAGGCTTTGAGCCTTACATTACGCCTACGCTGGCAAGTGCCAGAGCCATTGCTGAAGCAGGTGCTGACATTATTGCCATAGATGCAACCCTGAGGCCGCACCCTGAAGGAACAATGAGCAGCTTTGTACGAAAGCTTAAAGCAGGTTTACAGCTTCCGATTTTTGCCGATGTCTCGAGCCTTGAAGAAGGTTTAGCCGCAGCCGATGCTGGCGCAGATTATATTTCAACAACGCTTTCCGGCTACACCCCTTACACGCAAAAAACAGCCGAACCTGATTTTGAGCTACTAGAACATTTGGCGAATAGTCTTAGTGTTCCCATTGTTGCTGAGGGACGTATCTGGACACCAGAACAGTTAAAACAAGCCTTCGACTTAGGTGCTTATGCAGTGGTTGTGGGCACTGCCATAACCAATCCTTTTGAAATCACCAGGCACTTTGTAACTGCGGTGCCAGATTTTAAAACTGGAAAGGATTTACCCAGTACTTCTAACTAGGTACTGTTCTAACTATGAACCCAATTGTCTTAGGTATAGATGCGGGCGCCTCGAGCACCCGTTGGCTTTTAAGAGACGACTCAGGGCAAGAACTTGCAGAAGGCAAATTAGGCCCGCTTACTGGGCATATTTTTGATGACAAAGATCGCTTGGAAAATGAAACAAGGTTAGCGGAGCTCATTGCCGAGGTAAAAAGGGTGGCTCAGCCGGCGGCGCTTGCTATAGGCATGACAGGCTTACACCCAGGCACAGAGGCAGCAAGGTTTTATGAGTCAGCTTTGCAAACGGCGTTTGACTTAAAGGCTAACAGGCTCGAGCTTAGTAATGATATGCATATTGCCTTTGCCAGTGTCTTTGAACCTGGGGAGGGCGTGCTTGCCTACGCAGGAACAGGGGCAGTTGGCTATCATGAAACCAATACCGGTGAAGTTGTGCGTTCGGGCGGCTACGGCTACCTAATTGATGATGCGGGCGCGGGCTACTGGATAGGTCACGAAGGTATTAAACAAGTGATGCGCTGGGTAGATGAAACAGGCAAACCTTCCACTAAACTTCTGGCTGAGATTATTTACCAAGATATTGGCTCGACGGTTTGGCCCGAAATCATGAAAGAAATATATGGAGGTGGGCGCAGCCGAGTGGCTGCTCTAGCACCTAAAGTTGCTCTGGCTGCTGGTCAAGGGGATGAGGCAGCCCTTGCTATTTTAGAGCGTGCAGGTCAGGAACTTGCCAGACTGACCAATAGTGTTTTGCATCGCCTTGAAGAGGTTTTGCCCGTAACGTTTGCTGGGGGAATTAGCCGCCTTAGCCCCGTTTTAACAGCTTCGCTCGAGCGCTCCCTTACAGCCCATAAGAGGTTCAAGGTTGAAGCGGGTGAACCCGTACAGGCTGCCGCCAAACTTGCCTTGAAGCTTTTGCAAAAAGCTTAAATTAGACTGACGTTCGACCAACAAACTGACTGATGAGTTGCTGTAAATCAATTTCGTGAAAGGGTTTTAAAACTTTGGTAACTTTTGGGCGATTCCAGCGTTTTAAAATGCCAACCGATTCCTGTTCAGCGTCAAGCATGATTACAGCTATTTGACTAAAGCCCGTAAGTTGGCGCAATTCTTTGACAAAATCCCAGGCACTCTCATCATATTTATCGACAATAACCGCTCTGGGTCTTTCTTGGGCAGCTATTGCCAAGGCGGCCTCGTAGGTTTCCTCAAGTAAAGGCTGAACAGCAATGCGCCTTAAGGCAAGACGAATAAGGCGCTGGTAAAAAATGTTTTTAGAAACTACCAAAATAAGCGGCTCGTCAGCGGTAAACGACGTTTTGGCCAAAACACCCTCTTCAGCCAATTCATAAAGAATACGAAAAACGGCTTTTTCGGGCATATCAATTTCGGCAGCAACACTGCTCGAGCTGCGCCTGCCATCAATAAGCCCCAGGATTTCCCAGCTACCTTCTGGTAGCGTATGGGTGGTCGGGTTACCCACTTGTTTATAGATGCTCCTGGGCTCAGCCAAACCCCTACCCCATTCATCATGTCGCCGAATGACTTCCATAAGTAAGCTCATGGCTTCAAAGGTGTAATCAGGGGGTGTCTGAGAGACCAAAGCTGATTTTTCAGTAAAGTTAAAACTACCTGATTTCCAGCTAAGCAAAAACGTTAGTGTCTCAGTGATATAGGTTTTTAAGGCGCGTTTTAGGTCTTCTTCGCTGAGTAAACCTCGGTCAACAGCGTAGATGGCGATATTACTGTTTTTATCCTCGAGTGCCTGATAGAGGCTTTGGGCTTCAAAGGTCGTAAGGAGCTCCATACGCACCAAAATTTCCGCCAGATGCAGTCCAGGTACGCAGTAAGCATACTGAACTCTACCCATCTCAAAATAAATGCGCGAGCGCTTTTCATCTTGCTTAAGCGATAAAATCCCAGATTTTTGCCCCGTCACGATAATCTGAAAGACTTCGGAAAGGGGTAGGTGACGTAGATTGCCTTCGATCATCTTCGTAGGTTATTAAAGCGCAGATTAAGCGGTTTGCCTATCAAGAAATTCATGCCTTAGATAAAGCCTGGATAAGGGTGAAGTTTTTAACGTGCTCTCGAGCATAAATAAAGACCACAAATTCTTGCCTAGACCGCTTGCAAATGTCTAGTTAGCGATAGCTGCCAGATTTATCCTTACTCCCCAAATTGCTGCTATGGCTAAATTCTGTTGACAGATTTGCATGAAGGCAGCTTTGCGGCGATTTCTGTGAAAATAAACTTCATAGATAAGTGATGGAATAGAAAAAGGGGAAATTTGTAATATCTTATGTAACTAAATACAATAATTTAAAAAATATTGAAAATTGTTTAAAGATATAAGGTTAAATGTTAAATAAGATTTGGTCAATATGTCAATTTACTCTTGACAGGTTTTAAGCTTGGAACTATGCTGATGCCTAAGTCACCTCTAAGTGGCTAATTCAGGAGGTAGGCATGTTTCGTCTGTCTCGGTTCACCCCCTTTTTATTGGTAGTTATTGTTTTTAGTAGTAAGGCATTAGCTCAGGATGATGTAACTACGCAACTCACGGTTGCGGCTGACACGCTCTGGGTACTGATTACTGCTACGCTCGTCTTTTTCATGCAGGCAGGGTTTGCTTTGGTTGAGGCGGGTTTACAGGCCGCCAAGAATGTCATAAATATCCTGATGAAAAATTTTTCTGACTTTCTGATTGCCTCAGTGGTTTTCTGGATGGTTGGATTTGCTTTTATGTTTGGTGACGGTAATAGCATTTTGGGCTTACATGGGTTTTTCCTGGCAGGGCCAGACTCGAGCCCGCTAACGGGAGATGCCTATACGGGTATTTTTAGCTCCCTAAGCTGGACAGGTATACCCCTGGTAGCCAAATTCTTCTTTCAACTGGTCTTTGCTGGAACGTCAGCAACTATCGTTTCTGGCGCTATCGGGGGGCGCGTTAAGTTTCCAGCCTATCTGGCATTTTCACTGGTTATGACAGCTCTTATCTATCCTATTTTGGGTCACTGGGTTTGGGGCGGTGGCTGGTTAGCTGGTTTGGGTTTTTTAGATTTTGCCGGCTCAACGGTAGTCCATGCTGTAGGTGGTTTTTCATCTCTGGGTGCTGTTCTGGTTTTAGGGCCCAGGTTGGGGCGCTATGTGAATGGTCGAGTTGTGGCTATGCCCGGTCATAATATGTCCTTTGCCGCGCTAGGGGTATTTATTTTGTGGTTAGGTTGGTTTGGTTTTAACCCTGGCTCAACGATGGCTATTGTCTCTAATCCTGCCTTGGTATCGCATATCTTTTTAACGACTAACTTGGCTGCGGCGATTGGCGGTATTGTCGCCATGATGGTGTCCTGGAACATTTTTGGTAAGCCAGACTTTTCTATGACCATGAACGGCATTCTGGCAGGCTTGGTTGCCATCACAGCTCCCTGTGCCTTTGTTTCACCCTGGGCAGCTTTAATTATTGGGGCTGCAGGGGGCATTCTGGTTGT
>JAHEBB010000373.1 GCA_024642575.1 Trueperaceae bacterium
AAAGTTTATGATTAATGACCCTGTTTTAATTAATGACTGGCATCCGGTTGCCAGTGTCAAGCAGTTAAGGGAAAAACCCATTAAAGCCGTGCGCCTGCTGGCAGAAAATCTGGTTATCTGGACGCATGGTGGAGACTACTTTGCCTGGCAAGACCTCTGTATGCATCGGGGTGCCAAGCTTTCTTCGGGTAAGTTGGTCGGAAATTGTCTAAGCTGCCCTTATCACGGCTGGCACTATGACAAAACAGGAAAATGCGTGCATATTCCTACGCATCCTGAGTTAATTCCACCTGCAAAAGCTGTGGTCAAGACCTATCAAATACAAGAACGTTATGGGCTTTTGTGGGTCTGTCTGGGTGAGCCTGCCAATGACATTCCGCCCTTTCCTGAATGGCCCAATCCAGATATGGGCAAAGCGGTGTGTGGGCCTTATGAGCATATAAGAGCGCATGGCCCAAGGCTGATTGAAAACTATTTGGACGCGGCACATTTTCCCTTTGTACATGGTGGCGTGCTGGGTGACCCTGAGAAACCTGTTTTAGGTGAGGTCGAGGTGCGCACAACCCAAGAGGGAGTAGCTTCTAACCCGATTTCGGTGTATCAACCTGACCCTTATGGAGGCAGCTCGGGGGAAGTGACCTACACCTATCATGCCTTTAGACCGCTCACGGCCCACTTCACCAAGCACATGACTGGGGCAAGCAATGGCATGATGCTTACCGTTACACCCCATGATGAACTCGATAGCAGTGCCTGGTTTGTCGTTGCTACCACTGCCGTAAAAGATGGCGAAACGTTGGGACGTGACTATGAACCGCGCATCAGAGCTATTTTTGAAGAAGACCGTGAAGTTGTCGAAGGTCAACGACCTGAACTTTTGCCTTTAGATTTACAAGCAGAACTCCACTTAAAAAGCGACCGCGTAGCGATTGCCTACCGCAAATGGCTTAAAGATTTGGGGCTTAAGTTTGGGACAGCGTAACAGCATTTTAGAAAAGGAAATGATGAAATACCAGCGCATACGAGAGCAACTATTGTCGGAAATCATGACAGGCGCTTTTAGCTTTGGGGAAGACTTCCCTTCGGAAAATGCCGTGGCTGAGCGTTTTTCGGTGAGTCGTATGACAGCGCGCCGTGCCCTTAGTGAGCTCGAGCGTCAGGGCTACTTGACCCGTATTCCAGGTCGGGGCAATATCTTAAAGCGCCCTGGCTTTAGTCAGGGTTTTCTAACCGTTAAGCCTTTTAAAACCTATGCCAAAGATTTGGGCGTGGTTCCTAAAACGCAAGTCTTGAGTGCTAAATCGGTCATTTTAGACAGTCTGGGGCAAGAAAAACTAGGGGTAGAGCGGGCAGTTTTTGTTCACCGTTTGCGCAGTTTGGATAGTCAAAAGGTCATCGAAGAGAAGCGCTATTTGCGCTATGACCTGTGCAAGGGCTTGCTCAAAGAAAATCTGGCGGAAGAAAGCATTCACGAACTGCTGATTCACAAACTTAAACTTCCTCTCACTAAAGTCTGGCAGCGTCTGACGACGGTTTTGCTGAGTCAGGAACAGGCGGAACTCTTTGATTGCTCCAGACCTATGCCCGCGTTTTTGCTCGAGCGTTTAACCTACACTTTTGAAAAGCCCATAAGCTGGGTGATTTATCTAATGCGGGGTGACGAGTACAGCTTTGAAAATGAGTTTTTTCCGCAGGAAGAATTGAGTAAGTCTTGATGAGAGATTTGAGAACTGCCGCGTCCGCTGAGCTTTTTTACAAGCGTAATGACCCCAATGATAAACGGCTGGGTGAAATCGTTAGCAGCGATCTAGCCTACTACGAGGAAGCTGAGCTTGTTATTTTGGGTTGTCCGCAAGATGAAGGGGTAAAACGTAATAAAGGTCGCTTAGGCGCAGCTGAGGCACCTGATGCGATTCGCGAACAGCTTTACAAACTTGGGGTTTGGGGGCTCGAGCCTGTAAAGCTCTTCGATCTTGGTAATACCCGCACCGAAGGCTCTCTCGAAGACATACACGAGCGCCAGCAGCAATTGGTTCAGCAGGTCATAAAAGAGGGCAAACGCTTGATTGTCTTGGGCGGTGGTAATGATATTAGTTACCCTGATGCCAGCGGTTTGGCGCTCGAGCTTCCTGACCTTTTAGCCTTTAATATAGACGCGCATTTTGATGTCAGGGCGGACAGTCCGCGAAATAGCGGTACGCCTTATCGTCAGCTTTTAGACGAAGGCTTTTTAAAACCAGAAACGTTTTTTGAACTTGGCTTTCAGCCCTACGCGAATTCACCTATTTACTTTGAGTATTTAAATACTTTAGGTGTTACGTGTATAGCCCGACAGGATGTGCAAAAACAGGGGATTACTTCATTATTTGAAAAGCTGCTAAAAATACCTGCCCAGGCAATCTTCTGGGGATTTGACATGGATGTGCTAAGTGCTGCCGATGCGCCAGGGGTGAGTGCTTTAAATCCTGTGGGTCTAAATAGTAAGGATGCGCTCGAGCTTGCTAATTTGGCAGGTCAAGATAAACGGACTCGAGTCTTTGAAATCTCTGAAGTCAATCCAAGGTTTGATCTGGATAACCGAACCAGCCGATTGGCAGCTGTCATTATCTGGCAGTTTATTCATGCATTTATAAAAGGAGGCAGCTAATGCCAAACCCAATCATCCACGCGCCTAAAGGTGCCCATAAAACCGCCAAAGGTTGGATTCAAGAAGCTGCCAAACGCATGCTTATGAATAACCTTGACCCAGCCAACGCCGAAAGACCTGAGGACTTAATTGTCTACGGAGGTCGTGGAAAAGCTGCGCGTAACTGGCAAGCGTATCAGAAAATAATAGAAGTGCTTGATCGCCTGGAAAATGATGAAACCTTGCTGGTGCAGTCAGGTAAACCTGTGGGCGTGTTTCGCACCTTTCCCGAGTCGCCCAGAGTCATTATTGCCAATAGTAATCTGGTTGGAAAATGGGCCAATTGGGATGAGTTTGACCGCCTCGATAAACTAGGTCTTATGATGTACGGGCAAATGACCGCAGGTAGCTGGATTTATATCGGTACACAAGGCATCCTGCAAGGCACGTATGAAACCTTTGCCGCCGCAGCTAAAAAGCATTTTGGCGGCAGCCTTAAACATACGATTACCGTAACAGCAGGACTTGGCGGAATGGGTGGCGCACAACCCTTAGCCGTGACCTTAAATGACGGCGTGGTTATTTGTATAGAAGTTGATGAATCACGCATCCAAAGGCGGCTAGAAACGGCTTATCTTGATACCTGGACAAGAGATTTACAGGAAGCCATTAAGCAAGCAGAAAGAGCCAAAAAAGCAGGTAAACCTTTAAGTATAGGTTTATTGGGAAATGCCGCTGAGATTTTGCCTGAAATGCTGAGGTTAGGGTTTATACCTGACTTGGTGACCGATCAAACCAGCAGCCATGACCCACTCGTTGGCTATATTCCGCCAGCATTATCAGACGAAGACCCCAATGAAACCCGCATAAAAGATCAAGAAGGCTATTTAAAAAGGGTTTTTGAAGCGATGGCTAGGCACTGCTCGGCTATCGTAGAGATGCAAGCACAAGGTGCAATCGCCTTTGACTACGGAAATAATTTACGTGCCATGGCTAAACAAGGTGGGTTTGAGGCTGCCTTTAGTTACCCAGGCTTTGTTCCAGCCTTTATCCGTGACCAATTTTGCGAAGGTCGTGGGCCCTTTCGCTGGGTGGCCCTTTCGGGTAATCCTGAAGACATTTATAAAACTGATAAGGCTCTCTTGCAGTTATTCCCAAACGATGAAGGTTTAAACAAATGGCTTACTGAGGGCGTCAAAAGCTTTAAATTTCAGGGCTTGCCGGCGCGCATATGTTGGCTTGGTTATAAAGAGCGGGATAAGGCGGGTTTGCTCTTTAACGATATGGTAAAGCGCGGTGAGCTGAGTGCGCCTATTGTTTTAGGACGTGACCACCTTGATTCAGGTTCAGTTGCCAGCCCTTACCGCGAAACCGAAAGCATGCTTGATACCAGTGACGCGGTTGCTGATTGGCCGCTTCTTAACTTTGCCCTGAATGCGGTTTCAGGGGCAGGCTGGGTAAGTTTTCATCATGGGGGTGGTGTGGGGATGGGTTACAGTTTGCATGCTGGTCAAGTTTCGGTGGCAGATGGTAGTCAAGAAGCCCATGAGCGTTTGAGTCGTTTGCTGGTTAATGACCCAGGCACAGGGGTTATGCGCCATGCAGATGCTGGCTACGACAAAGCCAAAGATGTTGCTAAAGAACGCGGTTTAGATTTACCGAGCTTGGACTTGCCGAAGGTAGACTCATGAGCACTGTATTTAGCAATATTAGTGAGCTTTTAAGCCCCGATAAAGCCATTAAAAATGCTGCACTGGTTGTCGATGAGGCTAAAGTGGTTTGGCTTGGGGAAAATGCTGACTTACCAGAGCCTTATCGATTAGAAAAACAAATAGATGTGCAAGGCAAAGGGGTTTTGCCTGCTCTGGTAGATAGCCACACGCATTTGATTTGGGGTGGTGACCGCATTTATGAATATGAGCAACGTAGTCGTGGTGAGACTTATGAAGCTATTCTTGAAGCGGGGGGTGGTATTTACAACACGGTTACAGCAACGCAAGCAGCGACAGAAGCAGAACTGCTCGAGCTAGCTAAAGCCAGGGCACAGATTTTTCTAAAAGGCGGCGTAGCTACCCTAGAGGTTAAAAGTGGCTATGGCTTAGAACCTGAGCACGAACTAAAAATGCTCCGTGTCACCAAGGCATTAAGTAAGCATGTTTCTCAGCGCATCATTCCAACGTTGCTGGCACATGTCATCCCTAAAGGCTGGGATAGGGAAGCCTATGTTGATATGTTTTGCAACGAACTTATACCCGAAGTTAAAAGGCAAGGCTTAGCGCAGGCGGTTGATGTTTTTTGTGACCGTGGTGCTTTTACGCTAAGCGAAACCAGACAGATTTTTGAAGCAGCATTGGCTGAAGGGTTTCAAATCAAAGCGCATGCCGAGCAGCTCGAGCATACGGGCGCTGCACAACTGGTTGCCGAGTTTCAAGGACTTTCTGCCGACCATTTGGAAAGAGCAGGTCAGGCCGATTGGCAAAGGATGGCAAACGCAGGGGTTGTTGCCACGTTATTACCTGGCGCAACAGTGCTGCTTAAAAAACCTTTTCCTGACGCCAGAGCCATGATAGATGCAGGTGTAAAATTAGCGGTTGCCACTGACTTTAACCCAGGAAGTAGCCCGGTCATGAGCATGTTTTTAATGATGCAATTGGCTATGAGTCTAGGGAATTTGAGTCTTGAAGACGTTTTGCTCGCTGGCACGAAATACACAGCCGATGCGCTGGGTAGACCTGACTTGGGCAGGCTCGAGCCTGGTTCAGCCGCCGACTTTATCGTAGTTAATCATGCAAATCCGCGCTATCCGCTTTATACCTGGGGATATGCAG
>JAHEBB010000374.1 GCA_024642575.1 Trueperaceae bacterium
TACGCTGACCAAATCATTTTAGAAGATGCCAGTCTAGAACTGCGCGACGGTACGCGTATGGCGCTTATTGGGCGTAATGGGGCAGGCAAAAGTACACTTTTAAATGTTTTGGCAGGTCGTACCCAACTTGATGGGGGAAGGGCACATTTGGCTGAGGGCTTAACGGTTGCCAAGCTCGAGCAAGACCCCCAGTTTCCAGCAGGTGCCAGCATTACTGATGTTTCGGAAATGGCCTTTAAAGACCTTGATGAGCTTGAAGCCCGTTTGCAAACGCTCGAGCTTCAAGGCCTAGATGACCATGACATTTACGAAAAATGGGAAAAGCTGCATGAGGTTTTTAGCCGCCGTGGTGGTTATGAGCGGCGTAGTCGCCGCGACGCTGTGCTCTATGCGCTTGGCTTTAGAGGTAGAGAAAATCAGCAAGCTTTAAGTCTTTCGGGGGGTGAAAAAACCAGGCTAGGTTTGGCGCAACTGCTTATGGCGCAGCCTGATATTTTACTTTTAGATGAGCCTACCAATCACCTAGATATGCAAATGCGTAGTTGGCTCGAGGGTTACCTTAGCCGCTACCCAGGCGCTATTTTGCTGGTTAGCCACGACCGTGAATTCTTAGATAGAGCCTGTGATCAAACAGCAGAAGTTGCTTTTGGCAAGCTGCGTAGCTACAACGGAAACCCCAGCAGCTACAGAGCCTACCGCGAAGAACAGTTGCGTATTGAAGAATTAACGCGTAAGAACCAGCACCGCGAAAGAGACCGCATTGAAGCGGCTGCTACGCAGATGAAGCAGTGGGCTGGGCAAAACGAAAAGTTGCATCGCCGCGCTAAATCGATGTTTAAGAGGCTCGAGCGCTACGAAGATGAGATGATTGCCGATGCTGACATAGAACAGGGGAGTACTCGTTTTCAGTTTAACTGCACTGAGAGTGGCGATATTGTTTTGCAAGCTCAGTACTTGAGCAAAAAATATGCAGGAAAGCAACTTTTTAAAGATGTCGAATTTACCTTGCGGCAAGGGGAGCGCATTGCCTTAGTTGGGCCAAATGGCGCAGGTAAATCCACTTTTTTAAAAACTATTCTGGGCGATTTGCCCAGCGATGACCCAAGAGCCGTTTTGCGTTTTGGTAGTCGCGTTAGGGTCGGCTACTACGATCAAGAACTTCGGGGTGTTGACCCGGACGCTACCTTGTTAGAAGAGATGATTCGCTTAGTTGGAGATAGAGAAGCTCACAATTTGCTGGGCCGCTTTATGTTCCCTTTTGACGCACAGTACAAGCAAATCAGTAAACTTTCAGGGGGCGAAAAAGCCCGACTTGCTCTTTTAAAACTTACTTTGGGTGAGTACAATCTACTGATTTTAGATGAGCCAACCAACCACCTAGATGTGGAAATGATTGAAGCTTTAGAAATTGCTATTAAAAACTATGCTGGAACTTTGTTTATCGTTAGCCATGATCGGCGCTTTATTAAAGAAACGACCAATTTAGTTTGGGAACTCAAAGAGGGTAATCTGACGCAATATGAGGGCGATTGGGACTACTATCTCTACAAAACGCAGTCTCAAGCTCAGAGCCAAGAGCAGACTCTAGCAAAAGATAACAAAAATTCTGAAACAAAAACGGATAAAGGGCCTAGCAAGTGGCAGCTCGAGCGTGACCTTATTGAATTAGAAGAAGCCATAGCTAAGCTCGAGGCTGACCTTGCAACGGTCAATAGTAAATTGGAAAATACCGCCATGTTATCTACGGATGAGATAACTGATTTTGGTTTAAAGCACACCGAACTCGAAGAGAAGTTATTTGACGTTATGGCAAAATGGGATGAGGCTACGGAGCTTCTTAAAGAAAAAACAGCTTGATAAATTAAAACCAAGCTAGAGGCTTATTTTGCTAACGGCTGTGAGGGTATGCCTCTGACTGAAATGCAGGGTCATACGTTTCCCATAAATCCACACAAAAAAGAATGACCTGTAACGTAAGTGTAACCTCTTAACTCTATGCTGGTAGCTAGTTATGAATAACGTCATGCTCTTACCTGATCCGTCTGTGCCTTTTGGTCCCATTCTTAGTGAAGCAAAAATTCTTGTTGTCGAAGATAGCTTTGCTATAAGCATTATCTTGTCTCGTTTGTTAGAGCGAGAAGGCTATCAAGTTACCTTAGCGACGACCGCACCTGAAGCCAAAACTATCGTGGGGGAAATTATTAATGAGATTGATCTTGTACTTTTAGATGTGAATTTACCTGGAGGTACGGGCTTTGATATTTTGCAAATTATACGTCAAAGTTCGCAGGTTCCAGTCATTATGCTCTCTGCCCTAAAACAAAATCATAATGTTGAAAGGGGGCTCGAGCTTGGGGCTCAAGATTTTGTCACCAAGCCGTTTAATCCACGAGAACTGCTTTTGCGGGTTAAGCAACATATAAAATGTGGTACCGATTTGGTATAGCGACTTTTTTGGCTATTTCACTGCTGATTTTTGTTGGCGTGAGTGGCAGCCTTGTGGCAGTTTTTGTCGCAGGTCTCAGCGAGCTTTTTTTAAGACTCGAGCAGCCTTTGAGCTTGATTGCCGTTATGGTTAGTTTGATTGCGACTTTTTTGAGTCTGATCACGTTAAGTTTTTTTGAATTTTTTCACCACAATGTGACCTTGCGTCAATTTCGTAAGCAGCAAGATCGCATCAATGATTGGATGAGGGTGTTTAGTGCCGTTCTCTTATTTGGAGAAAAGCCTCCTGAAAAAGTTGATGCCTTTGCTGCTTTTGCGCTTTTAGAATTAAGTGAAGGCCTAGACGATGCAGCTAGCTTGGTGCTCACCCATTTATATGAACATTACGGGTTTTTAGCCAAAGATTTAATTCAATTGGGTCAGCGCATTCCCATTGATAAGCGGGCAAGAATCTTGGGTCAACTCTCGCTTATTAGGCACCCCCGCTCGCTTACCAGTTTAAGGCTCGAGCTAAAACGTCCAGAGGCGAGTTTGCGCTCGGCAGCTTTTCAAGCTCTGGCTCGAGTCTATAGCCGAGAAGGCATGCCTGCTGATCAGGTAAGAGATGTTTTTTTACCGCTTATTGAAGATAAAACCTTTGGTCAGGGTCTCATCGAAGAGGCACTGGTGGTATTGGGTGAAAATGCGGGTCCTTTACTTTTTGCGCTTTTAGAGAAAGATGATCCGCACCTTATTAAACTTGCGCTGACCGTTATTGAACGTTCCAAATTTCAGGATTGGGCAGCCTGGTGCTTGCCCTGGTTAGAGAGCCCTAGCGCCGAACTGCGCGCTTCGGCTTTAAGAGCGCTGGCAAAATTGCAAATTGTGCCCTTTGAGGCATCAGCTTCGATAGAAGCGGCCCTAAACGATGCCGAATGGTTTGTTAGAGCCCAAGCCGCTAATGCCAGCGTTTCTGTTATGACTACGTCAATGGATGCTGCGCTCCTAAAAGCTCTGGCAGATCAAAACTGGTGGGTGAGGCATAATGCCGCCAAATCACTTAAAGACCGAGGCGCTTATGCCAGAGAGCTTTTAAATTGGGCGGCACTTAACCATGAAGACCGCTACGGAAGGGACATGGCTGAGCAGGTCCTCGCCAGCCCCGTCTAGCTTATGCTTCTCTATGTCCAGACCTTTGTGCTCGCCTATTTTATTGTGCTCAATCTTTCGTTTGCATTTTCACTTTATATCGCGGCAAAAGAGCTAGGGACGATTTTAAGAAGTAATGAAGATATAAATTTAAAGAGCCTTTTAGAGCGTGATTTTTACAAACCCATTTCGCTACTGGTACCAGCCTATAACGAAGAGGCAACCATCGTTGCTTCCTTAAATTCACTGCTCAATTTGCACTACCCCGAGTACGAGGTCATTGTCGTGAATGACGGCTCAAAAGATACTACTGTTGAGGTCGTCAAGGAAAACTATGATCTCTATCCGGCGGTTATCTACACCCGCAAGCTCATTGATACCAAACCTATTAGAGGGATTTACCGCTCGAGAAAATACCCCAATCTTCTCTTTATAGATAAGGCCAATGGCGGTAAAGCAGATGCATTAAATGCAGCACTGCTGCATTCGCAGTACCCAATCTTTTGTGCTATGGACGCAGATAGCTTGCTTGATTCTCAGGCACTCTTACGCTCAGCTCGGCAATTTACCGAAGACGATACGCTCATTGCCACGGGTGGAACCATTCGCTCGCTAAATAATGCTGAAACGTCTTATGGTCAAATCTTAAGCCTGAAAGCACCCGAAAAATGGATAGAACGCTTTCAGGTCGTCGAGTATATTCGGGCCTTTCTGGCAGGCCGCACAACCTTAAGCAATCTGGGGATGCTCCTGATTATTTCGGGGGCTTTTGGCTTATTTAAACGCAGCGTGGTTTTAGAAGTAGGAGGTTACCGCACCGATACGGTAGGTGAAGATATGGAACTGGTAGTCAGGCTTCACCGTCACATGCGTGAGAAAAAACGACCCTACCGCATTAGCTACACCATGGATCCGATTTGCTGGACGCAGGTACCCGATGACTGGAAGGTTTTGCGTAAGCAGCGTAACCGCTGGCATAGAGGTTTGCTAGAAACACTCTGGAACCACCGAAACATGATGCTAAACCCGCGCTATGGTCGTATTGGCATGGTAGCCATGCCCTATTTTTGGCTTTTTGAAGCGCTTTCTCCCCTCATCGAAGTAGGTGGCTATGTTCTTTTGCTAGGCTTAATCGTTTCAGGACAAATTGATATGGTTTTTGCCGCCTTATTTATGGTGCTGGCAGTCCTAAGTGGCATTTTGATTTCAATGTCTGCCTTTGGCATTGAGGCGTTTATGCGTAACCGTTACCCTACGTCTAAAGATAGGTTTTTGCTGCTTCTGGCCAGTGTACTTGAGAATTTTGGGTATCGGCAGCTACTGGCCTGGGAGCGTCTGATGGCGAGTTTTCAAGTCTTTAAAAAGAAAGGGCAATGGGGGGAAATGAAGCGGCAAGCGATTAAGACCTAAATTATTAAAGCCCAAAACTATAGTCTTTGCAATTTTTACCGATAAACATCGGAGGGTTCAATCTGAATCCGTTTTCACTCGTCATTCCGCCTTTAGCCCCAGCGAAGGCTGGGGGAGGCTGGAATCCATAGCCTAGAATTTGCCGAAACCTGCATTTGCAATTCTCAAATAATTTTAGAAAGACTATAGTTAAGACTAAAATTAGTTAAAACCTAGTGGCAATGACGCCACCACCAAGTAAGCGGTCAGCTTCATAAATAACCGTTGATTGCCCAAGAGTAACCGCAAACACAGGCTCGTCAAAGCTGAGTTTAAAACTGGTTTCAGAGGTCAGCTCGAGCGTTGCAGGCACAGGGTTTTGCCGATAGCGAGTTTGTGCCATAACTCGGCGGGGCAATTTATCAAGATCGGTTAAAAAA
>JAHEBB010000036.1 GCA_024642575.1 Trueperaceae bacterium
AAGGAACCGCTCGAGCCTGAGTTTGCTTATTTCCGCCATGACCTTTTACTCTTTACCTATTTGCATCTGGCAGCCGAAGCCCCTTTAACGCAGGCTCTCATTGATAATAAGGTCACCGCCCTTGCCTATGAAACGGTGCAGTTAGCCAATCGCTCTTTACCCCTATTAACGCCCATGAGTGAAGTTGCTGGGCGGATGTCGGTACAGATTGGTGCCCATTATTTGGAAAAAGCTCACGGAGGTCAAGGCATTCTCTTGGGCGGTGTACCCGGTGTACCTCCAGGTAAAGTCGTTATTGCGGGTGGTGGCGTAGCTGGTGTCAATGCCGCAAAAATGGCTCTGGGTCTAGGCGCAAGGGTGAGCATACTAGACATCAATGCTGAGAGACTTAGGCAGCTTGATGATCTATTTAGGGGTCAGGTTGAAACCATCATGTCAAATGAAGCGAACCTCGCTGACCAAGCGGCAGAAGCTGACCTTTTGGTTGGGGCTGTACTCATTCCTGGAACTAAAGCACCCAAATTGGTTTCAGAAGATATGGTCAAAAGTATGAAATCTGGTTCCGTGATTGTTGATATTGCCATAGACCAAGGCGGCTGTATTGCAACAGTTGATCGTGTAACCTCCCATAGCAATCCAGTCTATGAAAAATATGGGGTTATTCATTACTCTGTGGGTAATATGCCAGGAGCTGTGCCCAGAACCTCTACCTTTGCCCTGACAAACGTTACTCTGCCTTATGCGCTTAAGCTCGCCAACAAGGGGTTTCAAACGGCGTGTCAAGAGGATGCCTCCCTTTACCTTGGCCTTAATACGCTTGCAGGTCATGTTACGCATGAAGGTGTTGCTAGTTCTCTTGGCTATACCTATACCGCACCCACTGAGCTTTTTATATAAGAGGATTTCACCTAGCCTTCAATGAGGTGGGCGCAAATTGCAAACTATCCCCTACTCCTAGAGATATAGCCTTGCTAGACTTAGACTATGCTCTTTACCAGAGAAAGGCTCGAGCAAAACGAAGTGCAAACCTTAGCCACCTACGCAAGTTTGGCAAAAAATTCGCGTGGGCGGGTTTACCCAGAAGATGAAAGCAAGTTTCGCACTGCCTTTCAAAAAGACCGTGACCGAATCATTCATACCTCAGCTTTTAGAAGGCTTGAATATAAAACTCAGGTTTTTGTCAATTATGAAGGGGATTATTACCGTACAAGGCTCACCCATACCCTTGAAGTTGCCCAAGTCAGTAAGAGCATAGCTCGAGCGCTTGGTCTCAATGAAGATTTAACTGAAAACATTTCTTTAGCCCATGATTTAGGTCATCCACCTTATGGCCATGCAGGTGAACGTACTTTGAACCGCTTAGCCAAAGAAGCAGGTGGCTTTGACCACAATAAACAGTCCCTTAGAGTCGTTACTTCGATTGAGCAGCGCTATCCTGACTATCCTGGGCTAAATCTAAGTTGGGAAACCTTGGAAGGCATCATGAAGCACGAGACGGACTACGAAGTGCCCGATACCGACTGGGAACCTGAAAAACAACCCAGCCTTGAGGCTCAAGTGGTTCATATTGCTGATGAAATGACTTATGACACTCATGATCTCGATGATGGCCTGAGCAGTGGCTACCTAAGCGCGAATCAAATCGTTAAAGTACCTCTCATTGCTGAGCTTATGGAATCACTTGAAATCAAGCCAGATCAATTTACCCATCGCCACCAATCGCTACTCATTAGAGAACTGCTAGGGCAGATTATTGAAGATGCTATACAAACCACAAATGAAACGCTCGAGCTTAATAAAATTAACTCGACAACCGATGTTCGCAATCAGAATGTTACGCTGGTTTGCCTTTCCAAAGACTGCAAAGCAAAATTACAGGAACTTCAAGCCTTTTTGTACGAACATTTTTATTTTCATTACCGCCTTATTCGCATGACAAAGAAGGCTGAAATGGTGCTCGAGCGTATCTTTAACGCCTATATAGAAACGCCTAAAATGCTACCCAAAGGTGTTCAAGCTGCTGCTGATAAACGGGGTCTTATGCGGGCGGTCACCGACTATATTGCGAGCATGACCGACCGTTATGCAAGCAATGAATACAGTAGATTATTTGACCCCTTTACCCTCACCTAATAAGCCTCTTCTTATTTCTACTTTACTTGAGAAAGTCTAAAGTTTTAAGGTGATGATCAATGGTTTATAGGTGCGAATCTTTCATTCGTCATTTCAATAAAAATATGAATCCATTGCCCCGCGACTGCAAATTATAGTTAACCCAAAAAATTATCGGTAATCCAACGTTTTTCAACAAATTTCGGAGGGTTCAATCTGAATTCGTTTTCACTTGTCATTCTGCCTTTAGCTCCAGCGATGGCCGAGAAAGGTTGGAATCCATACTGTAGAATTTACCGAAAACTGCATGTGCAATTCTCAAGTGATTTTGGAAAGACTAAACGCTTTCTATTTTTCTAAAAAACTTCTAGGATATCCCTGAAACTAGCCCCCCTTAAGAAGGATTTTAGCTGCTGCTGACACTTTAATAGATTTTATTCCGCTACCATATACCTATGTTTCGTAGGGCCATAACCCTTCCCTTTAAACTGCTAGGCATACCCATTCGACTTGATATGTCATTCCTGCTTGTCTTACCACTATTTGCCTTTTTAATTGCCTCTCAATTACCTGCCTATGTCAACATGTTTGCTAGCGGTGTATCGGCAGATAAGTTGCAACAAGGTGCCACACCATTTTTAATAGGCTTGGTGGCTGCAATTGGACTCTTTAGTAGCGTTTTGATTCATGAGTTAGGGCATGCTGTGATTGCCAGACTTTATGGTGTTGAGACCAAGGAAATCACCTTATGGTTTTTGGGTGGTTTGGCAAGGTTTGATGAAATGCCCAAACAAAAAGGAGCCGAAGCGATTACAGCTATCGCTGGCCCCATTACCAGCATCTTGCTTGCCGGTATTTTCTGGCTACTTTATAGGAGTGTAAATGACAGCGCTGCCCTCTTATTCATCCTTGGTTACTTAACCACAACCAATACCGCCTTAGCCATATTTAACCTGCTTCCTGCCTTACCTCTTGATGGGGGCAGGGTTTTACGCTCTCTGCTTGCGTTACGTTGGCCCTACCTAAAAGCAACAGAAATTGCGGGAAATGTAAGCAAGGTAATCGCTATCCTTTTAGGCATTTATGGTCTTTTAAGCACCCAGATTTTTGTTCTGGCAATCGCCTTTTTTATCTACAATGCAGTAAGCGCTGAAACCCAATATGCTCGCGTGAGTGAAGGGCTCGAGCATCTCAAGGTCAAAGATGTAATGACCCTTGAACCCAGTACTGTTTACCCAGATATGCCCCTGAATCAATTTGTGCGTTTAATGTTTTACAAGCACCATACGGGCTACCCTGTGATTGATTTTGATAACAAGCTATTGGGTTTTGCAAAACTGCAAGAGGCAACTCAGCTTACGGAAAGCTCGAGCGAAGACCCTCCCTCTGATAAAACGGTTGCTGACATCATGAAACCCGCCGAAACAGCTTTTGAAACGGATAATGCTCTTGAAACCTTAAAACGTATGGCAACGAGCCAAATGGGGCGTTTTGTCGTCTTGAATAATCTTGGCAGCATGGTGGGTATTGTGAGCAAGACCGACTTAATTAAAGCGATTCAAAATCAGGGGGATTTGGCTTCAAATCTAAAGACTGGTTAACCAGTCTAGGGTAAATCCAAAATTTAAACTTAGGCATCGGGAGGTTTCTTAATGCCTTTGCATTCATCAATAAAAATCTTCGCCACAGTCAGACGGGATATTCATTAAAATCTCATAAAATTCGGTTAAAGCTCGGTCGCAATAATACCAATAATATCTGAGGTAAGTCTCAGAGAATGCAACCCTTAGAAATTAAAGCAAAGGCAAGCTGATTAACACCCACTCTTACGATTGAACGTCTTTACTTCACTTGCTCCACAAACTGCTCAAACTCATCATCCTTAATGGAGACAACATGTTGCGGGGCAGGGTAAGCGCCTTCAACAATATCCGCTTTCAGCTCTTTAAAAGCAGCAATACGTTCTTGTTGTAAGCGCTCATATTCAGCTTGGAAATTGCGGTAGGTCTTGGCGTGGCGAGGTTTATGATTTTTACCATAGCCCAAGACATCTTCAGTAAATAGATATTGCGCGTCTGCCCAAGGGCCAGCACCCATGCCTAGCATAATAAGTGAGGTGTTTTCAGAAATAACTTTAGCTACACGGTCTGGGACAACCTCGAGCTCAGCACCAAAAGCACCAATGGCTTCTAGCCTTTTGACATGATCCCAGACGGCCTTGGCACTTTCTGCTGTTTTGCCCACGGCCTTAAAGCCTCCTGTCCAGGTGCATTGCGATGGTATGAGACCAACATGGGCCACAATAGGTATGGCATTATCACAGAGGACTTTTTGAATGTCTAATGAGGCAGAGCAGTAGAAACAATCCCCCCCCATAGTCATAAAGTGAAATGCAGCCCGCAAATAATCCTCAGATGTCGCCAGATTACCAGCAGGTCCATAAGGTAGACCAACTTGAACAAAGCAATCTCCTGCTGCTTCGCGCATTTCAGGTGACATATAGCGGCCTTCAATAGAAAGCATATGAATACCTGCTGCTGCTGCCGCTGCTGCTTCTTCTAAAGTAGTGACGTAGAGCATAGATATTTTTTCACCGCGTGCCTTCATCGCACGAATATCAGCTACGGTTGGGCGGTTATGATACATATTCATTATGCTACTAATCCTTTCGGGGCTAAATCGCCTATCGAGCTTTCTAGACTGTCTTCAGACTGACGATCGCCTTTTTTAGTCTCAAGAATCGGTGGCACAGGTGTGTCATAAAAATAGCTCGGGTCTTTTTCTTGCCTATACCAGGTCTCACGCATTTCTTTCCATGCCCCAAACAGAGAGCGTGGTTCTGGCATTTGGTCGGCAATCTCGTTATAAAGCTTTTTTAAATTGTAGCAAGGAACGCCTGCAAACATATGATGCTCTGTATGCCAGTTCATGCGCCAGTACAAAAATTCAGCCAGCGGATTAACTCTCACAGAACGTACACATTTACGAAAATCACTGTCGTTCTCTTTGAGTCCTGTGTGTTGGGTCATCCCTAAGACATAACCACCCCAATTGGCAATAAACGGAGAGAATGAAATGAGAAAGATAAACACCCAATAACCACTGAGTACTGATGTAATAATGACAATACCGTGAAATACTAGAAGAAAACGATCCCACCAAATGGCGTTTTTATGCTCTTGAGGCTGATCCTCATGCAGGGCTTGCAACCATTCCTGGCTGGGAATGTCTTGTGAACCTACCTTTCCGAATGCTCCCAAAATCGTGGAATAAATAGTTGAAAGTAAACCTCCTTTGCTAAACGTACGGCCTGGTTGAGTAAGGATGTTCATGGTAAACAGCTGGACTAGAAAAAAGGGTCCAACCATTGGAGAAAGGGGTAGCAAGTTTTCCCGATCGCCTTCTGGGTGTAAAGTGTAACGGTGGTGGTAGGTGTGACTACTAGCATAATCGAACGGATTCCACCAGCCAAGACAACTATAAATATAAAGAAAGATTTGATTAAGAATTTTGGTTTTAAACACTGAGCCATGACCCAGTTCGTGTGGCGCGACACCCACAAAGAAGCTAGCAACCGTGCCATGTAAAAAGAGAGCAATGACAAAGGGAAGCCAGAGTGACTGCGCCCAAAAAACATAAACAAATATCCCTGTGACCAACCAAATGCCCAAATGACCTGCCGACTGAATCCAGCCCTGCAAATCACTGCGTTTGTTGATTTCTTGCAAGGTTTTACCGTCAATCTTTGGGCGTAACCACTTTACTTTCAGCTCTTTGCGCACATCCGCTAAGGGTGCATATTCTGTTTTTTCCATGTACTAGCTCCTAAATACTTTTTAATTCACTACTATTAAGATTAATTTGTCTACTATCATCGCAAAAGACATTGGCATTTTTGCTATACAATCTAGATAATGAGTCAAATATCCCATAAAATTAACAGATTTCTTGCTGTAATAAAATAGCTCAAAGCTTCAAAGTATGTCTGGAATCACCCTTGATTAAATGATTAAATATAACTATGATGGCAAAAAATAAGATTATCGATTCAGGCTCAATATGGTTTGAAGGCAGCAGTGTAGGTTCAACCTTATACCCACCTGGAAGCACCCTTGGCCCACGCATTCAAGGCTTTGTCCAGCTCGTTTTTTTACATGAAGGCTCTATGACTATTCATATTGATGACTTAAAGCATAAGTTAGCACCAGATCATGTTGCCCTTTTATTACCTGGACACGAAGAGTACTTTGAATTTTCAAAACGTTTAGAAACCTTACACAGCTATGTACATATTCGACCAAGCGCCCTAGCAACAGACACACAACTAAGGTTAAGTAGTTTACAGCGTATTCTCCCAACCTCCAAAGCCATGGAAAATCTCATTCATCAAGCTATAACTTCAAATACGATCATACTTTCAACGAGATCCCAAATCCTCGAAACTTTAGCCTTACAACTATTGTGGCACTACATTGGTGAGGCAGAAGCGCTTGGCGTAAAACAAGGTATAGAAACTAACCAGCGTGTGCCTAAAGCTCAGCTATATATTCATGACCATTTGGCACAAGATCTAGATTTGGAACTAATAGCCGAGGCTGTCAATCTTAGCAAAAATCAACTCATCCGCATTTTCAAAAAAGAGCTTGGAATTTCACCCATAAATTACCTTTGGCAACTAAGGACCTCTGTCGCTCTTGAAAGTCTTAAACATAGCGGTTTGAGTATAGATGAAATAACCGAAAGATGTGGATTTGCAAGCCGCTATCATTTAAGTCGTAAGGTTAAAGAGCACAGCGGACTAGCGCCAGCAGAATATAGGCGACAATACTGGCAATCCCGTCAGGAACATTTTCCAAACCTAGACGAAGTATCAAGCAAGGCGTTTTAAAACCGTTGCTTGATCTTTTTTAACACGCATTTCTGTCTTGTCACCATATTCATTTTCAAAAACGAATAAAGGATTTAGCATTAGCTCTTTTATCGTGTTGGCTGTTTTATAAAAATCAGCCTCACCTTCACCTAAGGAGCAATTTCCCATTTGACCATTTTTACCGTCCTTCAAATGCATCTGTGTACAAAGATTGCCTTTTAATTGTTTAAGAAGGTGAGAAACATTGTGTCCAAAGAGGACTGGATTCTGGGTATCGATAAAGAGTTTTAATGGAGAATGGTTGGCATCATCAAGGAGTTTAAGTTGTTGCTCTGCACTTAGGGTATTTTCTGAAGCAAGCACAACATTGTATACTGAGGCCATCTCGGCTAAGTCAGCTAATACCTTTGCAGTACGCTTAATATCCTGATCTCTCTTCATTTCACTGGCATTAAAGCTTGGAACATAAACCAGAGGAATGTTTAAATAATTGGCTGCTTCTATTGCATCTGAAACAATGCTTAGAACATGTTTCAACTCGCTCGAGCCTGCTGGCGCAAGTAAACTAAACTCATTCGTTGGGTTTACACCAATGCCTATAAGCTCGAGCCCTGATTCACTGGCAGCATTTTTATAAAGATCCAGATTGTTTTCAGTTAATTTTTCAGGCCAGCCTGCCCAACCACCCGCATCCAGCTGTAGATACTTAAAGCCAAGTTCAGCGGCTCGAGCGACCGTAGCTAGACCTTTGACATCCAGCGTCCATTGAGTCACACCAAAATTCAATTATAATCCCTTTCACTCATATTTCAGAAACTAAGACGGAGCGCCCTTCATGCAGACTCTTAGTAGCTGCAATCGCAACTCGTAAGGATTCTATGGCATCCTGAGTGTCTGGCTTGCCAGATTCTCCTTTTACTAAAGCGTCCACAAAAGCCTGGACTTCTTGCCGATAAGCATCGTCAAAACGCTGCATAAAATAGTAGAAATAATCCCCGTGAATACCTTGTGCATCATATCGCCAGAGTTTGGTTTGACGCTCGTCTTCAGTGACCAGTTTGCCTTTTTCACAGTGAACTTCAACCCGCAGATCATAGCCGTGAGGGGTGCGGCGTGAATTTTGGATAAGGCCGATGGCATCATTTTCAAACTCGAGCGTCAAAATGCTGATATCAATGTCCTTGTGTTTTCCATAAACAGGGTCAACCAGATTTCGCCCAAGAGCCGTAACTTGCCGAATTTCTCCAACCATAAAGCGGGCAACATCAATATCATGAATGACGCTATCTATATAGATGCCCCCTGACGAAGCAATGTAATGCTCTGGTGCTGGCTTTGGGTCACTGGATTGACTGCGGAACATTTCAATCTTGCCCATTTCGCCCTCACGCAAACGACGAGCAAGGTCAGCATAGCCAGGGTCAAAACGGCGTTGAAAACCAATCTGAAAGGGTATCTTTTTGTCCTCAACCAGCTGCATGACTCGGCGGGTTTCGGCAATGTCAATCGCCACAGGCTTTTCACAAAATATAGCTTTGCCCGCCTGGGCCGCCTTTTCAATGTGTTCGCTGTGAAGTGAGGTTAAAGAGGCAATAAGAACCGCATCAACATCAGGGTCATTAAGCAATCTATCTAAATCCTGCGTGGCATAGGCATTACCAAAAGCATATTTCTCAGCCACAGCCAGATTAACGTCCATGACCCCAATAAGCTCAGCCCCAGCTACTCTAGTTGCAATGTTTTTTGCATGAAGCGAACCAATAAGCCCTGCTCCAATGACCCCAAAACCAATTATCTCTGTTTTTGACATACTAAACACCCTTTATCTTTTTAACTACCTGACTCGAGCTAACCTAAGCGTAATGTTAAGAACAGACCTATTAACCAAGGGTGCCGCCAACACGATAAAGCCCAATAACAGCATGGCAGTATTGACTCCAAAGATCTCTCCGGCTCCCAAAAGCTAATAAATCTGAGTTTGCTTTATCATTTTGCTTATCGTGAAGAAAAAACTGATTCAGGATTCCTTACCAACCTATTCACATGGCGAGCGCTTTTCAATACCAGTATCATGTCAGTTCGGTTATTCGCTTGTCCATTTGGTACTTGTCAGCGTTGTGGCTGCTGACCATCAGGGGCGGACCTATAAGACTCGAGTTCTGCTTCGAGTTCAGCCATTGCCTCACCTCCGGCCATCAGATCGGTGATTTCTTCCCTAGTTCGCTCACCCCTGCGAAAGTCAGCGGCCTTGGCCCCGTGAATGAGGACGGCAAAGTGATCCCCGACTGTCATGGCGTGGGTGACGTTGTGGGTCACCAGTACCACAGCTAGGCCACGTTTCTTGGCTTGCATAACAATCCGCAACACGTGGGCTGCTTCCTTCACGCCGAGGGCGGCGGTCGGCTCATCTAGGATCATCACTTTTGCGCCAAAGTATACCGCTCGAGCGATAGCTGACACCTGCCGCTCTCCACCCGACAGGCTACCGACCAGGCGCTTGCCGTCGGTGACCCGAGTGATGCCCATAGCTTGCATCTCCCTGACCACGATCTCGCCAGCCGTCTTGCTATCAAAGACCTCGAATGGGCCCCATCCCTTGGTCGGCTCGCGGCCAGCGAAGAAAGAGCGCTCCAGAGACATAAGTGGGAACGTCCCGCCGAACTGGTGCACCGTGGAGATCCCCAGGTCGGCGGCGTCACGAGGACTATCGATCGGCTGCTCTCGACCCTCAACCCGAATGATGCCAGAGGAGGGCTGGTGGAAACCAGAGAGCACCTTGATCAATGTGGACTTGCCAGCACCATTATCGCCCAAGAGGCACAGCACCTCACCCTGGTGGATTTCCAAGGAAACATCGTTCAGGGCGACGTACCCACCGAATACCTTGGTTGCGTTCTCGATGCTGATATAGGGGGTTCGCTTTTCAGTCACGGTTGGCCTCCTTTGTGACCTTGAGCTCAGAGGATGCTTTGCGTGGCGTTGACTTTGCTTCCGAGATACTGGTCTTGACCTTGTCTCCGGCGGAAAGTGCAAGTCGCCGGAAGGTATTGTTTGTAAGCACGGCGATCAGCAACAACAGGCCGAGGATCAGAGACGACCAGTCAGAGTCCCATCCAGTGGAGTAGATACCCTGGGAGACGATGGCAAAGGTTATCGTTCCGAAGATGACCCCGATGGGCGAGCCGTAGCCACCAGTGAGCAGCACGCCGCCGACCACCACCGCGATGATTGAGAAAAACACATAGGATTGGCCGGCCGAGACCTGGGCGCTACCGAAGAGCGCAACCTGAGTGATACCGAGGAGTGCTGCGCCGAAGCCGGAACCCATGAAAAGACCAATAGTTACCCGCTCAACCGGAACACCGGCCGCTCGAGCGGCCGTTTCGTCGCCGCCGAGGGCGAATATCCAGTTGCCATACTTCGTTTTATAGAGTATCCATGACACAACAAGAGCCATGATTACCCAGAGCACAATGGCATTTTCAAAGGTGAGATAGAGGCGACCACCAAAAGTGCTCCGCACTGACTCGCTTACTTTGACGGAGACGAGCACCGTGCTGGTCGTCAGACGAGTGATACCGAAGACCAGACCCCTGAGACCAAACATCATGGCCAGCGTCACGATGAACGAATTTAGCTTGGTCTTGGTGACAATCAGGCCATTGAGGAATCCGAAGAAGGTTCCCACAGCCAAGCCCGCAGGTAGTCCGATGATGTCAGGTAGTCCGAAGTACCCGGTGATAATGGCATAGGTCATGGCACCTGCGGCCAGGATCGACCCGACCGAGAGGTCGAGGTGTCCGGCTATCATCACCAGAGCAACAGGAAGGGCAATCAACCCGAGTTCGGCGGCGACATTGAGCCAGCCAGCGGTCACCAAGGGTTTGATAAAAGTTGGCCAGCCGAAGTAAGCGAAGAACAAGAAGACAAACAGTGTTCCAACAAAGGCCGCAAACTCTGGTCGTCGGGTCAGGTTTCTCAAATCAGACAATTTCTATCTCCAAACCTCAGAAAGGTGGGGCATGGCATGCCCCACCTTTCCAAGTAAAACAGAACAGATGATTCTAGCGCTGGCCTGAGCCCACGGCGAGCTGGACCGTTGCGACATTGTCAGCGGTGATCAGAGCCGGACCGGTCAGGATGACGTTGGTGGCGGGCAGGATGGCGTACTGGTCGTAGTACCAGGCGTGTGACACGGCGTACCAGCCCTGTAGCCAGCCTTGCTGATCGACGGCGAAGAGTGCCTCACCGCTAGCGATGCGGTTGAGAATATTCGCCGAAACGTCCCACGAACCTTGATTGACATGATCGTTGGCACCCATTGACTTGAGAGTCTCAGCGACGGCGTCGGCATCGGCGGCCGAGCCGGTTACGATAGAGTCAATGTTAGGGTTTTGCGCAAGTTTGGCCTGAACTGCCGCGGAGATAGCGGCAGCGTCACCGAAGTTCTCAGCTGGAAGGATGAGTTCTTCGGTCTCCATACCGCCGGCCTTGGCAGCCTCAATTGCGCCACCACAGCGCTGCTGCCAGTTCACGGCACCTGGCTGGGTATTTACGCAAAGCAGGCTCTTGTTACTATGATCGACGAACGCCTGGCCTGCAGCGAGACCAGCCTTATACTCGTCAGTACCGAAATAACCAAGAGCAGGGACCGAACCATCTTCCAGCAGAGGCAGACCGGAGTTGTACATGAAGACGTTGACACCAGAAGCGACGGCAGCTTGGATTGCCGGGGTTTGTGCAGCACCGTCCCAAACGGGTACTGCGAGAGCGGTACAACCCTGCGCCACTGCCTGCTCAATCAGTTTGACCATGTCGGGGCCGATGTTGTCGTAGTTTGGCAATGCAATCCAGGTGTAGTGGCTACCGGCGGCCTCGACGGCAGCACCAGCGGCGTCAGCACCGTTTTTAACCACGGCAAAGAAGGCGTCTGCGCCACCGATGGCGCATATCTCACGGACACCAGCGCCGCCGGCATCCTGTGCCGAAGCAAAGAATACGGGCATTGCTGCACTCAGCATAAGAACTACTAATAAAAAGAGCTTATGTTTTTTCATTTTATATTTCTCCTTTGAAATATTTACCAACAGTGTGAACTTAAAACGAAACTACCGACGAACAATAACAGTACCGAATCAATCTTTTTCGGTTCCACTCTCTATAAGCGGCTTGGGTATAATTGATGAGCATAACCAACACGATAAAAAACGCGCCTGCTATTGCCCAGAATTACGGTTAATCTTTCAATTTTTCGCCTCCTTGGTGCTATCAGATAATGCCATTTAAAAAATCAACGGATTTTTCTACACCCAAAAGGGGTGGCATACTTAGGTCTTCGTGTTCAATGCTTAAAACGTCGTCATAGCCCACCTGACGTAAAAGGGTTATAAACTCACGCCACCAAATTTCGCTGTGGCCATAACCTAACGTAACGTAGTTCCAGGCTCGAGCTTGCACTTGCTCGTTGGTTTTGGTTTCTAAAAGCGTATTTATTTCGCTATTCTGAAGGTCAATTCGAGTATCTTTAGCATGAACATGATAAATTGCACCCGCCAAAGGGCGAATAGCCCTTAGGGGTTCTCCGCCCATCCACATCATATGACTCGGGTCAAAATTCACCCCAACAATGTCACCAACGACATTTCTAAGCCGGAGTAAAGTTTCAGTGTTATATATAAGTTGATGCGCGTGTTGTTCTACGCAAATCCGCCTAATACCATGGTTTTTGGCATCCTTAACGAGGTCTTGCCAGTAAGGTATGGCGACATCTTCCCATTGATAGCGCAAAATCTGCGTGACTTCGGCGGGCCATGCTGTCGTAATCCAATTTGGATGCTGGTCCCCTGGCCCAGCAGGTAAGCCAGACATCATCACGATTCGATCAAGACCTAAAAGTTGCGCAAGCCGAATGGTCTTTCGAACTACTTCGTCATGTCTTAAACCGTGTTCCCCTGGAGCAAGTTGATTGCCTGAACAGTTTAGAGCACTGATACTTAATCCATGGTCTCTAATTTTTGATAAAAATGTATCTCGAGCTTCCTGACTATCTAACAATTGATCTAAATTAATATGGGGTGCCTTTGACCAGTTACCACAAGCAAACTCAAGCTTTTTAATACCCAGATCTACCGCTGTGCTTAGCAGTTCCTCAAAAGAAAGATGGCTCAAACTATCCGTCACAAGCCCTATTTGCATAGCTTATTCCTATTCATTAGTAAAAGTGACACTCCTTATTCAGTATACTTACGCGCGTAAGTTTTGCAAAAAGCAAGAATAGTAACCGCTTACGCGCGTAAGTAGCATAAAGAACTAAAAGCGTTTTCTTTTTCAACCATACTCTTACTTGATAGTAAAAAGGTTAACATAATATTTTTAACCTGTCAAATTACCCAAAACCCTGCTTTTTGTCCTTATAAAATTAGCATTTTCGGTTCTTTCATTTGCTTTGCCAAACTCAATTTCAGGTCATCTCATTTTACAAATCAGAACCTAATTTAACGAGAATTTTTTGCCCTAATCCTTTTATACGCTTCGCCAAAAGGGTATAAAATAGCAATAGTAGCTATCCAGATCTTGATCATTATTATCTAATATTTGGTTCAGTTCAATTTAGGTTTTTCAGGAAAGGCTCTAGGCATGGTAGGTAAAAAGGCTCGAGTGACTCGGCAAGACGTTGCTAACCTTGCTGGTGTTTCTACTGCTACTGTCTCTTATGTATTAAATGGACTGGGAGATGCCAATAATATTAGTTTAGAAACGCAAAATCGCGTTAAAGAAGCCGTGGCCGAGCTTAACTATGTTCGTAACGTTTCAGCCCGCCGCCTCGCAAGTGGTAAGGCTAATGTCATTGCCATAATTACAGATAATAAATCAGTCAATTACCCCATCAACGCGACGCTACATCAGATACAACAAGGTGTTAGTGAGGTTTGCTTTCTGCGTGGCTATCATTCCATCGTTTACGGCGTTTACAACAATGATTGGAGTCGCATTAATGAAGATCTTGCATTATCTAATCGGGTAGATGGGATGATTATAATTAACCCTCCGATTGAAAATGATTTTTTACAAAAGTTTGATGACAATAATTTTCCCGTTGTAAGTTTAGGAAGTCCAAGAACACCTCACAATTATTCGGTCAGTGTGGACAATTTTAGTGCAGCTCGTTTGGCAACAAAACATCTAATCGATAAAGGTCATAAAAACATTGCACATATAACCTATTCAGAGCCAGATTTAGCTGACGTCTATGATCGTATAAAGGGTTATAAACAGGCCATGGAAGATGCCAATCTAATGGCACATTGTAGAATTCGCCATGCGGAATATAGTTTTGAGAGTGCCTCGACACTCATGCTTGAACTATTAGAAGGCAGTAGTCCACCAACTGCGATATTTGCAGGAAATGATGTTACAGCCATTGGCTGTATGTCTGCCATTAACAGCAAAGGCCTAGGTATACCAAAAGATATTGCCCTTATAGGTTTTGATGATATTCCCGTCTCTGCTTACTTAACTCCTGCTCTCACTACTATCAAATTAGATGGGGAAAGACAAGGCGCGATTGGAGCAAATTTACTTTTAGATTTAGTTGAAGGTAAAATACCGTCACAAGCTAAAGTTTTACTTGACTCACCGCTAATAATCAGACATTCAGCCTGATTTATTGTCAACCTTGATATCTGACTATTTCACAAGGGGCAAGTTTATATGTATAACTCGACTTAGCAAGGTCGCATTTATCACCTGCAGACTAAGCAAAAGGAAATTTTTTCATTTAAGGAACTTGTATTAACCTTACTCCAGTTAAAGGCTTTGCTGCAGCCTCGAGCCGTTTTAACAGGAGGTGACCTTGAAAATCTCTATTTTGTTCTAAGGCTAAGGCAGCAACCCCAGTTAGAACGGGGGCAGCAAAAGATGTGCCGGTAATCCCTGAAGGACTACCTATTCCTTCTAACTTGATAGCGACCCCAGGAGCCCCCATAGGTAAGCCGTCTAATTTTGAAAAAAGTACCATCTTGGTATTAAACGATGCCAATTGCCAAGACGCCGTTGCATTGATTTGTTTAAGGGCAGCCGTTGCCACAACATTAGGAAACAAGCTTTGATATTGAGCCGGATAGTGAGCTTTATCGTCAGGGTTATTGCCACTAGACGCCACAAATAAAATGTCCTTAGACGTGATTAAATCTTTTAAAATTTGCTCAAAAACAGGGTTAGACTCAAGGGGGCCCCCAAAACTCATATTAATAATATCTACTTTTGGAAAACCTTCGTAATTATTTCGCAAGTACAAAAGCGCTTTAGCAATACTTGAGGTGCTACAAAGTCCCTCAAAGTTACAGGCTTTAAGGGCTATAAGCTTGGCACTTGGGGCAATTTTATTGACAATTCGGGCAACCAGAGAGCCATGCCCATCAAAAAAGGGGGTGTTACTACAATCAAAATCATCTTGAATATTTAAAGCATCAGGGTCACTTTGTAAGTAGTCTGTACCAGTAAAACGTCTCGAAAAAGTAGCCTCAGGGCTCGAGGTAAAAAAGGTTTCAGGATTAGCTACACCACCGTCAATAAGAGCGACTGTGACACCTTTGCCTGTTAAACTGCTGGTTTGGGCCCCAACGATTGCCCTAAGCTCATCTTCTGAAATCTGCTTTGATTTTGCTGCCTCGAGCGCCAATCTGCCTTGTTGAGAGCAATCAGTATCAAAGGAATGCCCTCCTGGATCATTTCCATAAATGTAATAGTCAGGAGCAATGGCGACTATTTCAATACCTGCTTGGTAAAAACGTTGTTTAAGATTTACTATAGCTTGTTCTGTTGACTCAGCCGAAAAACCTATAACCATCAGACACCAGGGGTCAGGGTGCAGACTATTCCCTAAGCCTGAATGGTAAAGCGACCCTGCGTTGCCAAAATAATCGACGACACTAAAACCCTCTATTGTTGCAGGGACTTGCGGACTCTCAGGCAAATCAGGATGGTTGACAGAGTCCTTTAACGCAGCACAACGCAAAAGCACATTGATACGTCCCATATTGGCAATACCTTTGGGTTTATAGATAAATCTTGGGCTTATTTGGTTTCCCAGTTTAAGCTTTAGTGCTTCCCCATTAAAGCTCAGCTCAACGCTTAAAGTTTTTGGTAATGGCTTTTCCAAAATGGCTAATGGAAAACTAATGGCTTTTTCACTATTTGCAAAAATAGCCGTTTTGGGCATGGGTTTGCCATTAAGGCTGATATCAGGTAAACCGTCCCCTAGAAAGGTTGTGGCATAGTTAAGAGTAACAATATCATTCCAGTAAACATCGCCAACCACTTCGATACTCGGGCGCTCGCTAACTTGTGTACAAGCACTCATACCCAAAAGGCTAATAAGAAAAACTAAATAAATGACTGGCTTTAGCATAATGATATTCCTAAATCTGTATTCTAAATCTATCCCCATAGAGCTGGATGCTTAGTTCCACTCTTTCAAGTATAGATGTTGTTCCTAGTGAGTCCCTAGTGGATTGCCAAAAATGTTTGTTGCTTTCTGGTATAAAAGTTTAAGGCTTCGACATTAGCTAAATGCTGGGATTCTGACATTTTCTTAGTGATTTCATTTATAAAAAGCTCTTTATATTTAAGGAGCTCGCTTTTAACTCCCATTTCCTGAAAGAGGCGCAAGGACACCTCCATCTTGCCAACATCAGAATAAATAAGGGCTAGATTACCAAGCGCTTTGGCATAGGTCAGGCGCTCACCAGACTCGAGCGCCAATCGAATGGCTTCACTGATGTGCTTAATAGCCAAAGAAAGCTGCTGAGTTTGCCAGAGACTATAGCCATAGTTATTGTGAACTCGGGCAACAAGTGCAGGGGTTAAATGGTTCAATTCCTGACAAACCTTGTGAGCTTGCTCATAAAGCTGTCGTGCCTCATCCCAGTTTTCCTCTTGTTCAAATAAATAACCTATATTAAGTAAAGAATGGATTTTCAGAGCAGGAAAAAGGTCGCTGGCATGAATTACCTGTAGATAGGTTTCAACGGCTCTTTCTTTTTCTCCGAGACTTTCAAATACATTCGCACGGTTCATAAGTGCGCCTAAGACACGCCTGGGTAATTGAGCCGATTGCCACTGGATAGCAGCTTCATCAAAGTAGCTTTCTGCGTCATACAGTTGGGCTTCTTCATAGGCAATTTGTCCTAATACATTCGCTGAGATGGCCCTAGCCCAAGACTCAGAATGACTGCTTAGCCCCTCTTCTCTGACACGTAAGGCAAGTTCTTTGGCTTCTTGAAAATGACCTGCTTTCAATAAAAATAAGGCTCTAAGAGCCCTTATATCAGCGGTTTCTGAAACATGTTCAAGCACCCCTAGCCCTTCAGTGTAACGCTCGAGCCGCTCAAGACAGTAAGCCAGTAGAAAACGAGCATGACTATTAATGTCCTGTTGACTAAGTTCTTCTGCCTTTTTCCATTCACTTAATAACGTAAAAGCTTCTTCATACTGGTCTTGAGCAATAAGATGCCTTGCTTTGGTGGTATAAACTGCAAGCGCCTTAGGCCAGTACCCCATGCCTCCAAAGGTTTGGGTAGCTCGGAATATAGAGCGAAACAAGGGAAGGGCTTGTTCTTCGGCTGTGTGATTTATCAGGGAGATGAGTAGTGAGGTCTGCAGTCCAGGATGCTGTTCTAAATAATGCGCTGGAATGTCCTTGGCTAAGATCTGACAATTTGCGCCGAGAAGTTTGACTCTAATTAATTCTTCCCGACACGTTGCCATTTGTTTAGGTGATAAGCCTACTGCTCGTTGTACTGCGACTTGATTCAGTTCCGCTTGCAAGGATAGAGCAAGGAGCACATGAAGGGCCTCCGTACTAAGTAAAGTTTCATCTAGTAAAGTAGTCAAATAGCGTTCAAATGCTTGACGTACCTGACTCACACTCTGATGACCCATTAGCAATAATAGATTATAAAGTTGAGCCAAGAGTGCTGGTTCCTGGTCTTCAAGATCGCTTAGTTTGAGCAGGTTTATACCATAATTTTGCATTAACGTCTTTGCAGAGTCAAAATTTCCTGTTTGAACTGCCTGCTCAATTAAATTTAGACAAGCTTGTCTTGCTTGCTGCGCAATTCGTTCGCGTTTTGCCATTAACCAGGCGTAAATGTCACTGCTTAGGTTCAAGCGAGGCTTGTGCTCGAGCCCAAGAAGAAAATCACCCCTTTGATACAAGTCTAAAACGGTTTGCCAATCTCTCTTTTGAAAGGCGGTCTCAAGGTCAAGGCTGTCACAGTTTAATTTGAGCAATAAATCGGGCTTATCAATGTCAAACCCCAGCTCACGTTTAAGAAGTGCCAAACATACCCCTAAATTTTTTACATCTTTTCGCTCACCCTTTGGGGTAAGCTCCTCTGAAAGATGAGCCCAGAAGAGTCGCGCCAATTCTGCTTTGGTTAATTTAGATTCTAGAAGAACGTAACATATAAGCAGTAAAGGTTGTGCCCCTAGACGCGTATTTTCAGGTTCGGTTGCTAAAGTTCCTAGACTAAAGAGGCGCATAAGCCATTATAGACACTTTATTAGTAATTCACTAGCGTTTCACTAGGGACGCTCGAGCATACTAGGTTTGTATACACAAAGATTCTTAACGTTATGAAAGGACTAGAAATGACAAAGAAATGGCTTTACCTAATCATTCTTATAATGATTAGTAGTTGCTCAAAACCTAACTCGGTACCTGAACGATTGGCAACCTTAACTCTAAAAGTATCAGATTGGGCAATTGAGGTTAAAACGCAAAACATTCAGCAGCTTGGCTTAACTACCGAGGTCGTTTTTGAAATACAGGATGCTACAGGAGAATACTTAAAATTTGATGGTCAAAATAAAGTCAGTAACGTGGGGACAGTGCAATCCTTTAGTTTAAGCCCAGATCAACCCAGCATTAAACTTCAACTTAAACCTGGAAGCTATCTTATTAACAGTCGGGTAAATGGTAAATCTGTGCCAAAACGTACCTTTAAAACCCTGGGAATAGGAGATTATGAACTTAGTGTTGGTACAAGTGGAGATAGTGCTAGCCCCTCTCCCAATTCCCCTGGCTACTTTGAAACCAGCCTTTATGCCTCAGCTATACTGGCAAGTTTTGACCAACATAGCCTTAGGCTCGAGGGTCTTGGTTTGGCAATTGAAGCAACAGATTCAACCACCTATTTCCTTGAGACAAGTTTTGCTAAAGACCTAGGTAAACCTGATACCAGTGACGGTCCTATCAGTAGTGGTGGGGTAAGCGCCAGCGAGTTTTGGTCAGGATTAAAAGTAGGACAAGCGCTAGCTGTTGAAGGTTCTCCAGAGAATGGCGTTATCAAAGCAAGGTCGCTCGTCATATTACCAGTGGGAAGTTTAGATAAAACGGGGTATTTGAATCTTAATGGAAAAATAAATACGGTAAATACCCTAGCAAAGCAACTCGATTTGATAGGATTTGAAGACTTAAAACCAAGTTTTGATAACAAATCAGAATATTATAATGAATACGCAAAACTAGAAACTGCTCTTTTTTGGAGTCGGGTTGCAGTTGGAAGAGATTTGATGCTAGATGGTATTTTAAGTAAACAGGGATTTAAGATTAACTCTGCTTACTTGCCTGCTATAGGGGATGAAATCCCGCCAACACCAGATTACCTTGAGGGAGAAGTCACTGAGTTAAACCTTAGCCCTCAAAGCCTACGCCTAAGTAGTAATAAAGCTATCCTAGTGACCTCTTCAAGCGAGACCGTTTATTATCACGATCGCCTTGGTAATATAACAGCTGAGCAGTTTTGGGCAAAGCTTAGCCTGGGGAATTATCTATATGTTGAGGGAAGCCTCGATGGCGATAAGCTAAGAGCCAGCAGTATGTATTCACTCAATAAGCCTCAAAGTTATCTTGAAGGGCAGATTCAAAACCTTAATCGCGAATCTCGGCAAATCAAACTCTATGGATGGGATGCTGTAGACATTCAAGTTAACAAAGATACCAGTTATAGTGATAATGCCAGTGCCAAATCGTTGAACACTGAACAGTTCTGGCAAACCATTCAAAAAGAAGATTCTATTGCGGTTACGGGTAGTTTTAACAGTGATGGCAGTGTACTTTTAGCCGATGAAATCGTGAAAACCCAACAAACGGTTAGTTATATGGCAGGTATGCTGATTGAGTTTGATCAAAACCTTGGAAAGCTAATTATTAGTAATGGAGGTGTGGTAGTTGATCCTCTTCCAATGCAAATTGGGCCAAATCCTGGCCCTGGTACTCCAGTGACTGAAAATAAGGACTTTACATTTTACACCACAGCGAAAACCAGTTTTGTCCTTGATTATGCTAAAAATTTAAGTGCCGAGGCCTTCTGGCAAAAGCTCGAGCCTGGTATGTACTTATCCGTTGAAGGTACGTATCATAACGATCGCTTTGAAACAAGCGTTATTTATCTGGGAACTTACCAAATTCCAGATTACCTTGAGGGAACTATTGAGTCATTTGACCAAAATCAAGCAAGTCTTAAGCTCTCAGAATATCCTAATTTAGTTATCTCAACTTTAGAGGCTAATTTTTACGATGAAAATGGTAGCCTAATTAGCTCTGACTTTTGGACTAAAGTCAAAAAAGGGTATTATCTGGTTGCTGAAGGAAAACAAAGTGACAAATTTTATGCTGTATCTGTTTTTCTATACCAAAACAAAATTCCCCCTGTACCAGTGCCCGTAGACTTACCAGCTATGTGATTTTAGTTTAAAACTTGTTAATTTACTAAATTTGGATGTTTTAACAAACGGACATGATAATGCGACATTATCATGTCCGTTTGCTGCCCATAGGCTCAAGTAGGCTAAAGATTATTGCCTATACTTGTCAACATAAT
>JAHEBB010000037.1 GCA_024642575.1 Trueperaceae bacterium
ATGAAGGGTCACCTTGTTGCCCACCCCTGACTTTAGGTAAGGTGGCGTAATGCGCTCGGCATCGGGCACTTGACCTGTGTTGGCTGCCCAACCAGACGCAGATGGATTGTAGGCTTTATCGGTCTCTTGAATAAGGGGCTCTCCCGAAATATAGCGCGGCGTAATCGCCAGAGGAAAGCGCAAGCTAAACTTGCCCGCATCATAGCGCAGCGTTTCCAGATAAGAAATTTCAATAATAATCGTTTCACCTGGCGCAATATTGGCAACCGAGGTTGTAAACATATTCGGGCGTTCTTGCTCAACCAAACTGGTCTGCTGCCCAGCGTTTTTTGCCTCCTCATAGACAGCCCTGGCCTCATCTTGCCGCTTGATTTCGCCCACTATGACCCGTTCTCCAATATGCATTTTGAGGCTATCAACCGCAGCGTCTTCGGGCAGGGGAAAAACGTAGAGGGCTTCTGTCCAGCCTTCACCCGTATTTTTAAAGTGTTGTGAAAGGCTCACTCTGGCAACCATGCCGCTAATTTGCATATCAATTTGGCTCGAGACTTGAGTAGCTGGTACATAGACACCAGGAGCATCGGTATAAAACAAAAGTTCCCCTGAACGCAGATCGTCCAGGTTGACATGCTCTTCTTGAGCTCTAGCAATAAAAAGCAAACCTGAAACCACAAGTAGGGTTATTAGCAGGTTTAAGAGGGGCTCGAGCCTTAATTTGTTTTCTTGGTCTAGGGGGCGAGACTGGGGCATGACTTTCTCCTTAGTATTTTTACACATTATGTGTAACTTACACACTATATGTCAAGTACACACATCACATCCATGAAAGGTATGACCTTTTCTTATAGGTTCAGACTAAGCAAAACTTGCCAAAATCCCAAGAAAATGGGAAATATATCGAGTTTTATTGACAAGAATCCTGCAAATTGTGGTTATGAAATGACCAAAGCCCTTTTCAGCCACAATGTATAAGCGCATGGGTTTTGCTCGAGATTAATGGGGGTTAGAGAGGTAGAAAATAAATAAGCATTTAAAGCTAATTGGCTAAGCCTTTTACTGATTCTATGGATAGAAGTCCCAGTTGATTATGCCCCTGAAAACAACCTAACAACCTCATCAGGTCGGCAGTTGACAAGGTCAAGGCGTTTGAGCCTATAAGGTAATTGCGCAAAAGCTTCTCCATATTTAACTTCATTCCAACATTCATTTTTTAAAGTATAGGCGTTCGAGAACCTCGAACAGGAAAAGGTGGCTATGAAAATTGAGAAAGTCAGATCAAATTTGCTTGTTATCTTTACTTTGTTGGTAGGTTTCGCACTAGCGCAAGAGAGCCCTTATGCGCCTACTATTGACCCCGCCAATTTTGTAACAGAGATTGACAACCCTTTTTTCCCCCTTAAAGTCGGTACGGTTAGAATCTATGAGGGCCAAACAGATAAAGGCTTTGAGCATGTAGAAGTTACGATCACTTCTGAAACTAAGCAAATTATGGGAGTAACTTGTGTAGTAGTTAAGGATATTGTAACAATTGATAGTGTCTTAGAGGAAGAAACATTTGATTGGTATGCTCAAGACAAAGACGGCAATGTTTGGTACTTTGGGGAAAATACCAAGAAATATGAATCTGATGGGACTTTTAGCACAGAAGGCTCTTTTGAGGCTGGTGTAGACGGAGCGCTTGCTGGCATCATTATGCAAGGCAAACCCCAATTAGGAAGCGTTTACCGTGAAGAATATTATCTAGGACACGCAGAAGACGAAGCTGAAATTGTTAGTTTATCTGAAACCCTTAAAGTTCCTTATGGCTATTATAACGAAGTCCTAAAGACAAAAAACACTACCAGGCTCGAGCCTAGCTTACTTGAGAACAAATATTATGCTAGAGGTATTGGTAGCGTTTTGGAGATTGATGTGAGTGGTGGTTCAGGTAAAGTTGAGCTTATTGAAGTAAAAAACTAGACGCAAAAAGTATCTTTTTTAGCAGGTTTCAAAAACCTAACGTCTTTTTTAACTGAGCAAAAAACTCGATATGAATAGCCGCTAACGTGTCAAGCGGCTATTTTTCTTATATACCGCTTTTTCAGTTTGACTTGATTTGTTCTGAAAACCCTACTTATCACTTATACTTTATTCAAATTAAGTCAAGCCAAGGAAAAATAGTTTGTTTTTCCAGTTTAGGAGCTCAAATGATTAAGCAACTCGCCCACGCCTGCATTTTTACCGAAGATTTAGACGCAACCTCTAAGTTTTACTTTGAAGCCTTAGATTTAGAAAAAGGCTTTGACTTTATTAAAAATGATAAGCCCTTTGGCTACTATGTCAAACTAGGGCAAACAACCTTTATCGAAGTTTTTCTGGGTAAACCTGGAGCACCTGGAAATATTAATCACATCGCGATAGAAGTTGAAGATATGGACGGTCTCATTAAGCGCATAAAAAGCTACGGTTATGAGATTGGGCAAAAGAAATTAGGCGTTGACCATTCCTGGCAAGTCTGGGTCACTGACCCCAATGGTGTGCGCATAGAGTTTCATGAATACACCGATAAAAGTTTGCAGTATCACGGTGGCGAGTGCATTGTTAACTGGTAATGAATGAAGGAATCCTCCCCGACCCTCCTTTGGGAAAGGAGGGAGTAAAGGCAAACTATCTCCCCCTTTTCCAAAGGAGAATTAAGGGGGATTTTTTTAGTTTAAAACTGCTTTGGCTTCTTCCATCCCATCTTTACTTGCCTCTTCACCAGGGTGGCCTGCTGGATAGTCACCATTAAAACAGGCTAGGCAGGTACTGGCTAAGCCTATCGCTTTGGATAGTCCTTTTTCAGAAATGTAGCTAAGCGAGTCTGCACCTATGCGCTTTCTAATTTCATCAAGCGTCATGGTGGCTGCTGCCAGTTCTTTACGGGCTGCGGTATCTATACCGTAGTAGCAAGGGTACTTAATGGGGGGGCTCGAGACTCGAAAATGCACTTCGGTTGCGCCAGCTTCTCTTAAAAGTTGCACAATCCGCCCAGAGGTTGTGCCGCGCACAATGGAGTCATCCACCAGCACCACGCGTTTACCTTTGACCGCATTGGTGGCAGATAGTTTAAGCTTGACCTTTTGATCTCTGAGGCGCTGATTGGGGTTGATAAACGTGCGACCTGCATAGGGCGACTTGTAAAGACCCATATCATAAGGAATACCTGACGCTCTGGCGTAACCAATGGCAGCAGGTAGCCCAGACTCAGGAACACCAACAACCACATCGGCATTTACAGGGGCTTCGGCAGCTAAGACTTCACCCATGCGTATTCGCGAAGCATGTACATCTGCCCCATCTAAGATGCCATCGGCCCTGGCAAAGTAAATCCATTCAAAGGCACAGGGTGTGGGTTTTGGTTTCAAAACCTGACGGCTGTACAAGCCTTCATCATCTATTATTACCAGTTCGCCTGGTTTGACATCTCGCAGGTAAGTTGCCCCTATTACGGTTAGGGCGGCAGGCTCAGAGGCAAGCGCGTAGCCACCATCAAGTTCACCAATCACTAAGGGGCGCACACCATTGGCATCTCGTAAACCTATCACCTCACGGCGATTCATGAGCACCACGCTAAAGCCCCCCTCGAGCTCAGCCATGACGGTGGCTGTAGCATCTTCTAAAGAGAGGCGGCTATGACGAGCAATCATATTAATCATGACTTCGCTGTCATTGGTCGTTTGAAAAACAGCGCCCTCATCGAGCATTGCCTGACGCAGGGTTTTGGCATTGGTAAAGTTGCCATTATGTGCAAGTGCAATAATTCCTTTGTTAGAGCGCACCGTCATGGGTTGGGCATTAAACCGCAAGGATGACCCTGTAGTTGAGTACCGAGTATGCCCCAAACCTGTACGTGTGCCTTCAAAGCGCAGTGTTTCAAGACGCTCTTCGGTAAACACCTCAGAAACCAGACCCATATCTTTTTCTATGCGGAGTTCGTCACCATTAGAAACGCAAATGCCGCAAGACTCTTGTCCACGGTGTTGCAAAGCAAAAATGCCCATTTGACAGTACGAGGCAATATCGGCTTCTTGGGGTAAATGAACGGCAAAAATGCCGCACTCTTCACGGGGTTTATCTAGCTCAATAGATTCGATACTCACGATAAAGCCTCTCGCAAAGGGGAATAAAACGCATGACTTAAGTCAGACAAGGAAAGCTCGAGCGCCCCCGAAGGGTAAGAAAGCTCAAAACGCTCTCCTGAAACCTCACCTAAAACTTGAAAAGGCAAATCTCCCAGTGTCTCTTTTACAAGCTCTAGCTTAGCTTTCTCTATACTGAGAAGAATGCGTGACTGGGCCTCGCCAAATAAAAGGGCATCGGGTCTGATGGTCTCTTTCAACTTGACTTTTAGTCCCTTTTGACCTGAAATAGCCATTTCTGCCAAGGCAACTGCCAGACCCCCTTCAGAGCAGTCATGAGCCGTGTCACAGAGGCCTTGCTGAATAAGCCGCTGCGCTGCCTGTTGAACCGCTTTTTCTCGGTTTAAATTGAGTTCTGGAGGATAGCCAAGCTCGAGCCCATGCTCGGTATAAAGGTACTCACTGGCACCCAGCTCTGAACTGTTTTCACCCAGCAAAATAATAATGTCACCTCCACGCTTTAGATTTTGCGTGGCGTGCCTACTTACATCAGGTAAAACACCAACCATACCAACCGTTGGGGTTGGGTGAATGGCAACAAGTTTCCCTCCAGAGGTGTACTGGTTATAGAGGCTGACATTTCCCCCGGTAACAGGAGTGTTTAAGGCAAGGCAGGCTTCGCTTAAGCCCTCAATCGCCTGCTCGAGCTCAAAGTAAACATCAGCACGGGTTGGATTACCAAAATTTAGGTTATCGGTAATGGCTAAAGGTGTAGCGCCAACACATGACAAGTTTCTAGCCGCCTCGGCAACCGCAATCATGGCGCCGCGTTTAGGCATAAGCTGGCAGTAGCGAGGGTTGCAATCAGTTGTGGCAGCAACCCCTTTATTTGTTCCTTTAACTCGTAAAACAGCAGCATCGGCTTGCCCTGGCACAATCACCGTATTCGTCATAACCTGATAGTCGTACTGTTCAAAAATCGGGCGCTTACTGGCAATGGTGGGGTTAGCCAAAAGCTTGAGTAGCGTCTTAGCCAAATCTTTTGGAATGTTCACGGTGTAGGGTAATTCGCGTTTGTCTTTTATCTCAGCGTTTTCTATGCCCTGGCGTGTATAGCTGGGTGCTTCATTAAGCGCAGCAATAGGCATATCTCCAACAATGCTGCCCTTTTCAATAATGCGAAACATACCATGATCTGCAACTTCACCTATGATGGTTGCGTCTAGCTCCCACTTTTCTAAAAGCGCGACCAATTCAGCTTCTTTACCAGGCTTAGCCGTTAAAACCATGCGTTCCTGTGACTCAGAAAGCATGACTTCTAGAGGCGTCATACCTTCTTCCCGGCGAGGCACACGGTCAACATACAGGTCAACGCCTTTACCTGCACGATAGGCCATTTCCCCTACACTGCTGGTTATGCCTGCTGCGCCCATATCTTGTACACCTATGACCAAATCTTCTTGAATAGCCTCAAGACAAGCCTCTAGGAGAAGTTTTTCCATAAAGGGGTCACCAACTTGCACCGCTGGGCGATCTTCACTACTACTTTCAGATAAATCCGCCGAGGCAAAGACAGCACCACCCAAACCATCTCGACCTGTTTTTGAACCTACATAAATAAGCTGATTACCTACATTGCCAACAGTGCCACTTTGCAAATCTTCGTGCTTCATATAACCAAGCGCCATGACATTAACCAGGGGGTTTTCCTGATAGCAGGGGTGAAAGACAATCTCACCCCCAACCGTTGGCACACCAATCGCATTGCCATAAAGCGAGATACCGTGGACAACTCCCCCAAGTAAGTAGCGGGTACGGTCATTATCTAAAGGGCCAAAACGCAAAGAATCAAGAACAGCTACAGGTCTTGCGCCCATCGCAAAAATATCTCTTAAAATGCCCCCAACGCCTGTTGCAGCACCCTGCACTGGTTCAACAGCACTCGGATGATTGTGGCTTTCCATTTTAAAAGCCACCGCAAAGCCCTCACCAATGTCAACGACACCGGCATTTTCACCGGGACCTTGTAAGACCTGCTCGCCCTTGGTAGGCAAGCGCTTAAGCAAGGGGCGGGAATTTTTATAGCCACAATGTTCACTCCAGAGAGCGCCAAACATGGCTGCCTCTAAGCCATTGGGCTCACGGTCTAAGATCTTTACGATGGAATCAAATTCTTCTAGGCTAAGGCCAAAGGTGGCTGCTTGCTCACGCAAGCTTTGTTCACGCATCACCTGAGTAGTTATACCAGATTGTTAAGTAGAAAGTGGCAAGTGAAAAGCAGAAAGAAACCTAGGTGTTCATAACTCGGTTCTTATCCCTAGGTGCTAGGTACTTGAAACACAAAGCGCTCGAGCGCCGCAGCTACTGTTCCCTCATTACAGTGTGGACCCACCCAGTGTGCCTGGGCTTTGACAATATCAGGCGCATTTTTAGGCGCAACCCCAATCCCTAAAGGAAACATAGTAGCGTCAGCAAAGCTATCTCCTAGACACAAGGTTGGAGCAGTTGCTAAACCCAGATACTCTCTTAGCCAGGCAACGGCATTGCCTTTACTGGCTTTTTGGCACATCGCACTCATGGTTTCAAACTGCGTAAAGTGACTGGGGGGGTAAAAATCTGCAACCAAGTTCATAGATGACCAACTATGCATATCAAAAAAAGGACGCATGCCTTGCCCAAAGAGACTAGCCGTTATGAGTTTAGAGTAACCTTGAGTGGCATCTTCTAAGTGCAGACGATCTGTTGGCAAATACTGTTTTTGGTTAGAAAAAGGAGCTTTGGTTCTATCAAACATCGGGTGAACATAAGCCCGCTCTGAAGTGCGAAAACTCCAGTGATGTGGTGTTTCGGTAAAAAGCTCAACGACCTCTTTTGCAATATGCGCATCAATAGCATAGGCTTTTAGCACCAAGCCATCTGGGTCGCAGGTCAAGGTACCATTACTAACAATCATAGGCGTATCAAGCTCTAAAGCTTCATGTATGGGCTTGGCACCTGCATAGCTTCTGGCGGTTGCTAGAACCACCGTGGCACCCAATTGTCTTGCTTTTTGAATGGCATCAAAATTTTGACCTAAGAGCTCACCACTATCACTTAAGAGCGTATGGTCAATATCGCAGGCAATATAAAAGCTCATGGTCTACCCTGTGGCACACTAAAATCCAGTCCTATGCTAAAACTTGAGCATGCTTTAGTAATGAGGTAAACAGCGCCAGTCCATCTTCGGAGCCCAGCAAAGCTTCAGAGGCTCTTTCTGGATGGGGCATCATCCCAAGTACATTGCCCTTTTGATTTATGATGCCAGCAATATGGCTTAAGCTGCCGTTAGGATTTGCACTATCGGTGAGTTCACCGTCTTCAGAAACGTAGCGGAAAACGATTTGATTGTTACGCTCGAGCCTAGCCAGCGTTTCGTCATCGGCATAATAGCTTCCATCATTATGAGCTACAGGAATACGTAAAATCTGACCTTTATGATAGTCAGAGCTAAATGCCGTTTGATCATTTTCAACTCTTAAGGAAACCGTGTCACAAATAAAACTTAGTTGCGGGCGCCTAGCAAGTTGACCCTCGAGCAAACCTGCTTCCGTCAAAATCTGAAAGCCGTTGCAAATGCCCAGGACAAAACCGCCCCTTTCGGCAAAGCGTTTTAAATCTGCCATAATCGGGCTAAGGGCCGCCATTGCTCCGCTACGCAAATAGTCACCGTAACTAAATCCACCAGGCAAAACCACCGCGTCAACCTGACCCAGCTCATGCTCCTGATGCCAGACCATATTTACCTTGGCTCCTAAAACCTCAGCCAGTACATATCTGGCGTCATCATCACAATTTGAACCCGGAAATCTAATAACTGCTACTTTCATCTAAGCTCTCCCATATAAAAACTAGCTTTAGCATAGCAAGGATAGCTCTTAAAGCTATATCCTCAAAATTCCCGACTTAAGGACTATGAGGGCAGTGTCAGAATCTTTAAAACTGAGTCAGGCTTTTTCCCAGTTGACCGACAGGCAACAACTTGCTACTATGTGATGCTGCGCCGAAGTGGCGGAACTGGTAGACGCGCTCGACTCAAACTCGAGTGGATAAAACCGTGCGGGTTCGAGTCCCGCCTTCGGCACCATTTGAATGTTTGCACTCCAGAGAGTGCTGGAGGAAATATGCTTTTCTATTTAGTCTTGGTTATTTTTATCTTACTTTGTATTTTGCTAACTGCCATTGTTTTAATACAAGAACCCAAACAAAGTGGTCTGGGCGGCCTTGATGGTGGAGGCGGCGATTTTAGTACTTCAGGGGGCGGTACCGCAGGTGGCCTTCACCGTGTAACCATCATTTTAGGGGTTACCTGGGGCGTCTTAGCAATTCTTTTAAATATTATTCCTCGCTAAATTTAGTCTCAAAATGACCTTGAAAATCTGGCTTTTTTGCCAGATTTTTTACTTTAAGTGTTTTATGAGAGCATTTTGCTAGCACAATGAAGTATTTGTAAGCTGAGATTCATTGACCCTAGCTAAACAAGATGTTACCTTTTAGATACAGTGGGTAGTTGTATATAGCCCACTCACCTGTAGGTTTATGACTACAGTCACTCAGACTGAGGTCATAATAAGCTTGTTGGTGAGAGCTAGTAGCTATAACTACAAGCTCAAAAAAGGACACCTTTGGAGGTAGTATGAGAAAAGTTCTACTTGGTATTGCTGTCTTAGCCCTTATTTCTGTGGGTTTAGCACAGCCTTTTGTTTGGCCCAATGCCTGGATCGCTGATTCTGAGGGCGTTCAAATGGGTGGCACATTCCGTGATTATGAAGTCAGTGAAGTTCGTACCTTTAACCCTTTTGTAACGGCTGAATCAACGGGCGTATCAAACCTTGCTTTTCAAGGAGCAAGTCTTTTAACCCGTGGTCCAGATTCAGATGAGTGGCTACCTTATGCCGCCAAAAGTTTCACTATTTCAGATGACGGCCTTGTCGTTGATGTGGTTTTGCGTGACGGTCTTGTCTGGAGTGACGGAACTCCTATTACGGTTCAAGACTACTTCTTTACCTATCAGGCTGAAACGGATGCTGATGTAGGCTCAAACTCTTATGACAGCTGGTTTATTGGCGAAGATCAAATTACGCTCGAGATTACTGGCGACAATAGCCTAAGATTCACCTTCCCCAAATCTGACCGTACTGCTTTAGGCGTCGTTGCTCTTACTCCCTGGCCAGACCATGTCTTAGGTGAAATATACCGCTCAGGTGCTGCCGAAGCGCTTATAGCTGCTTGGGGTACCGAAGCCAATTTGGCAGAGTTTGTAGGCTCTGGCCCCTTTATTCCTAGTGAGTACCGCGCTGGTGAACGGGTTCTTTTTGTTAAAAACCCAACCTATGGTCAGTGGAATGTTGATGAAGCTGGAAACGCCCTTCCCTACATGGACGGCTATAACTTTGCTGTGGTTGAAAGCGCTGACGCTGCCCTAAACCTCTACCTTGCTGGTGAAATAGATTCTTTTAGCCCTCGTAACCTCGATGATATCGGCGTAATTAATGTTGCTGTTCAAAATGGCGATATTGCCGCTACTGTTCTTGAAAACATTAGCCCCGTTGCCTCGAGCCAATTTATCACCTTTAACTGGAACAAAGCCTCTAATCCATTCTTGCAAACTACCTTCCGCAATGTTGACTTTAGACGTGCCATGAGCTACTTAACCGATCGTGAAGCTATGGTTGACCTGGTTTATGGTGGTTCTGCTTCTCCTGCTTACTCGAGCGTTTATGCCGTTATGGACTACTGGATTAACCCAGATGTTGCCAAATATGACTATGATCCTGAAGCTGCTGCTGCTCTTTTAAGAGATATTGGCTTCACCAGTAAAAACAGTGATGGCATATTGGTAGATGCAGAGGGTAATGCCCTTAAATTTATTTTGGCTACCAATGCCGGTAATAGCCAGCGCGAACAAATTGCACAAATCTTTGCTGACTCTGCCCGTGAAATTGGTGTCGATGTTGAAGTTCAACCCATTGAGTTTAGTGTTCTGGTTGACCAACTTTTATCCGAAGGCGATGACCGCCCCTATGACGCCATTTTGATTGGTCTCACCGGTGGTAACCGCGATTATCCCTTTGGTTCAAACGTTATCCCATGTGGTACTAACTTGCATATGTTTAATACCTCAGGTAGTTGTATTGCTGTTGAAGAGCAACTTATGACCAAGCTTTACTACCAAGGTCGTCAAAGTTTAGACACCCCAACTGCCCGTGATATTGGTTTCCAAATTCAAAAAGTTGAAGCCGAACTTCAACCTATTGTTTATACCGTAAGCCCTGCCGCTCACTACAGCTGGTTAAACAGTGTTGGTGGCGCACACCCCGATGGTTTGATTAATTCCATTGTGGGCTCACGCGAAATTCCTTTAACCTACCTTAAGCAATAAGTTAAATTAAAAGCAAGGCGAGGTTTTACCTCGCCTTGCTTAATGTTAAACTCTTTACCATCCTTATTTAATTTAAGTGCAAGTTTTTAGAGTATGACAAGTAGAAGGGATAAAGCTTTACTTAAAAGCAATATCTCAGGAGAAAAAAAGTGATTCCTTATATTATTCGCCGTATTATTCATTTGATCCCCACCTTTATTGGGGCAACTTTACTGGCATTTATTATTTCGCAACTGGTTCCAGGGGATTTTTTAAACGCTATGCGCTTAAGCCCCGATGTGAGACCAGAGACCATTGCTAGGCTCGAGCAAAGCTTTGGTTTAGATAGACCCTGGTATACGCAATATTTCTTATGGATGGGTAGTCTTTTAAAATTTGACCTAGGGCAGTCTTTTGGGGGTAACCAACCTGTTTCAGCGGTTATTACCAAACCTATTTTAAATTCGCTAATTTTGGTGGTGATTTCCCTGATTATGCTTTACGCTATTGCCATTCCTCTGGGTGTTTTTTCTGCCGTCAGGCAGTACTCCTTTGCCGACCAAGTTATTAGCGCAATTAGTTATTTTGGTCTAGCTATTCCTAATTTCTTTTTCGCTCAAGTTCTTATTTTATGTATATTTCTTTTTCGCGGATTCACCCGTGAATATTTTGATCATAACCAGCTCCTATTGCCCGTAGCCCAAATGACCAGTAGTAACTATAATGAGCTATCGTCATTGGCTAAATTTAAAGATATTTTATGGCATGCGCTCATGCCCGCTTTTGTCGTAGCTACCAGTGGTATTGCTGGACTTACCCGCATCTTAAGAGGGCAAATGATTGAGCAGTTAAGTAGCGATTATATTCGTACAGCGCGTTCTAAAGGTCTTGATGAGCGCAAAATTAACTATAAGCACGCACTCCGAATTGCCATCATTCCTTTCGTAGCAACGATTGGCGCACTTTTACCTGGACTTATCGGCGGAGCTGGTCTGGTTGAAATCGTAGTTTCCTGGCCTGGTATCACGCCTACGCTTCTTCAGGCACTAACCGCCCAAGATATTTATGTCGTGCTTGGTTTTCTGGTTATTTCAACGCTGCTTCTTATGCTAGGCAACCTCATTTCAGATCTGCTACTTGCAGTAGTTGACCCTAGGATTCGCTACAACTAAGGAGCAGTTATGGCTGATATCGCAAAATCTTTACCCAAAACCAAAGCTAAAAAAATTGAGCTAAGTAAGAGCCAGACGCAAATTGTCTGGGAGCAATTTCGCAAACATAAAGCCGCACTCATTGGGGGAGGCATTCTTATTTTTATGTATCTCGTGACTGCCTTTGCCGGTTTTGTCGCCCCTTATGGCATCAATGAGTACCGCAAACGCCCCGCTACTGATTTTCAACCGCCAACAAAAATCCATTGGATTGACCCTGAAACAGGTAGGCTTGGTCGGCCCTTTATCTATAACGTAGTCTCGGACCGTGACCCTGTAACTCGGCAAAAAATTTATGTTGAAAAACCCGAGGAGGGTAAGTTTCCTATAAAGTTTTTTATCAAACGGCCTGAAGCAAGTTACAAAATTCTAGGTCTTTTTGAGAGTGACTTGCACCTTTTTGGGGTAGATGACCCTGCGCGCATCTTTTTATGGGGAACCAATAACTTGGGTAAAGATGTTTTCTCAAGGGTGCTTTATGGGGGTCAGGTTAGCCTCATGATTGGCATCATTGCAGTCTGGATATCTTTCTTTTTAGGGCTATTTTTTGGTGGTCTAGCAGGATTTTATGGCGGGATTATTGACGATATCATTATGCGTCTTATTGAAATTATTGACGCTATTCCTGGCCTGTTTTTGCTTATTACGCTTTCAGCTCTTTTGCGTGACCCCAGAAACCCCATCGCCCAAACCTTTGGTCTGAAAATGAACTCGGCTCAGGTTTTTTTTATGATTGTGTTCGTTTTAGGTTTTATTGGCTGGGGTGGTTTAGCAAGGGTTATTCGCGGACAATTATTTAGCATGCGTGAACTTGATTATGCTCACGCAGCGAAGTCTCTAGGAGCTTCTGAAAGTCGCATTATTTGGCGACATTTACTCCCAGGAACAGCCAGTTATGTGATTGTAAGTTTAACCTTAGCTATTCCAGGCTTTATTTTAGGGGAAACAGGTCTGTCTTTTATTGGCCTGGGCCCAAGTGAAGTTGACACCTCGAGCTGGGGTATTCTACTAAGAGACGCCACGGCAAGGGGAATAAGTATCCAGTTTGTTCCTTGGTTACTCCTTCCAGGTATTCCTATCTTTTTTGCCATTTTAAGTTGGAATCTGGTTGGTGATGGACTGCGTGACGCTCTTGATCCGAAAAAACGCCGCTAACGCATTTGTAATGACACAAAGGTCATTTAGCATAAGCTATGCAAGAAAAAGTGTTCATCTTTGTGTTAGGGTACTCAGACAACGTTCACATTTGTTAGAAAATAAGGTTACAATACTTACTTATACATACCTGGAGGCGTGACATCCATGGCTAAATCAGAAAAACTCCTAGACGTAAGAGGCTTAAAAACCTACTTCGACACAGATGAGGGCACCGTCAAAGCCGTTGATGGTGTTAGCTTTCACATCGATAAAGGTGAAACCTTAGCTGTAGTAGGTGAATCAGGTTCGGGCAAATCTGTAACCAGTCTTTCGATTATGAGACTTATTCCTACACCTCCTGGGCGCATTGCCGGTGGCGAAATGCTCTTTAATGGTCAGGATTTGGTGAAGAAAACCGAGCGTGAAATGCGCCAGATTCGTGGCAATGACATTTCCATGATCTTTCAAGAACCTATGACCAGCTTAAATCCGGTTTACACGGTAGGTGACCAAATTGCCGAAGCCATCGTTTTGCACCAAGGGAAAAGTCAGAAACAAGCGATGAAAATGGCAGCCGAAATGCTCGAGCTTGTGGGCATTCCTGAACCTGCCAAACGGGTCAGAAATTATCCTCACCAAATGTCAGGTGGTATGCGTCAGCGTGTCATGATTGCGATGGCATTATCGTGTGGTCCTCAGCTGCTTATTGCTGATGAACCGACCACAGCGCTTGACGTAACCATTCAGGCCCAAATCCTTGAACTCATGAAAAAACTGCAAAACGAAATTGGCATGTCCATTTTGTTTATTACCCACGATCTTGGTGTGGTCGCTGAAATTGCTGACCGTGTTGTGGTGATGTATGCCGGGCGAGCCGTTGAAGAGGGCAATGTTGTGCCTATCTTTACCAAGCCCAAAATGCCTTATACGATGGGTCTTCTTAACAGTGTTCCCCGTGTTGATAAAGCAGCTGTGCATCAGGAAAGGCTCGAGGCTATTCCTGGAAACGTTCCAAACCCGCTCTATTTGCCTGAAGGGTGCGCGTTTCACCCTCGCTGCAAATTTGCGGTCGATCAGTGCAAAGTAGCGATTCCTGATTTGGTTGATTCAGGCAATGGTCACATGGTTCGCTGCATTCGCTGGGATGAAATTCAAACCAAGCAGGCGGTCGTAGCATGAGTGACATGGCTAGAGTCGATAATCGCAAAACCAATTCAACCAAACCCCTTCTTGAAGTCAAAAACTTGCAAAAGTACTTTCCTATTCGTGGCGGTGTTTTCTCTAGGATAGTTGGCAATGTTAAAGCGGTAGAGGATGTCTCTTTTTCGGTTGCGCCCGGTGAGGTTGTAGGTCTAGTAGGTGAATCGGGCTCGGGTAAGACCACGGCTGGTCGCAGCATATTGCGCCTCATTGAGCCTACCGCTGGCGAAGTCCTGTTTGAAGGCGTCGATGTTACTAAGCTTTCTAAAAACCAAATGCGCGAATACCGCAAAGAAATGCAAATCATCTTTCAGGATCCTTTTGCTTCGCTTAACCCACGTATGACGGTCGGCGATATTATTGGTGAAGCGCTCACGATTCATAGACTTGCCAAGGGTCGCGAAAAAGAAGCAAAAGTTGCTGATCTTTTAGAGCGTACCGGGCTTTCTGCTTCGCATATGCGCCGCTATCCCCACGAGTTTTCTGGGGGTCAACGTCAGCGCATTGGTATCGCGAGAGCGCTTGCAGTAGACCCTAAATTTATTGTAGCTGACGAACCTGTTTCAGCCCTTGATGTTTCGATTCAAGCTCAAGTTGTAAACTTGTTACAAGATCTTAAAGAAGAGTTTGGTCTTACCCTACTCTTTATTGCTCACGATCTGGCAGTGGTTGAGTACATTTCAGATAAAGTCATCGTTATGTACCTCGGACGCATTATGGAAATTGCGCCAGCAAAAGAACTTTACGCTAACCCCATCCACCCCTACACAGAAGCTTTGCTTTCAGCTGTCCCTATTCCTGATCCAACCTTAAAGCGTGAGCGCATCCTTTTACAAGGTGATATTCCTAGCCCGATTAACCCGCCCTCAGGCTGTGTTTTTAGAACGCGCTGCCCGATTGCCGTTAAAGAATGTGCTGATGTTGTGCCTCCTCTAGAAGAGGTCAGCCCTGGTCACTTTAAGGCTTGCATTCGTAGGTAGTTAATTCTTTTAGCCCTTTTTAAGCGAGGCTTTTGCCTCGCTTTTTATTTTTCAAAATGAGATAGACTCGAGCCCTCATGCAACCAAAACCTTATGTACTAAAAAATGGACAAACCGTTACTCTAAGAGAAGCAATACCTGAGGACGCAGAGCAGCTTATTAAACATGTCAATACCATGAGTGCCGAGTCAAGTTTCACCACGATTAGCCCAGGAGAATTTGATATGACCGTCGAGACTGAAGCAAGCTTTCTTCAAGACTGCTTGAATGCTGAAACCCAGCTCTATCTCATTGCCGTTATAGATGAAACTGTTATTGGAGCGCTACATTTTGCGACAGGTAAACGAGCAAGGGTTAAACATAGTGGCGAATTCGGTTTGTCTGTTTTAAAAGCTTATTGGGGTCTAGGTATCGGCTCGCTTCTTTTAGATGAACTTATCGCTTGGGCGAAGGCAAACCCGATTATTAAAAAGGTAAATTTACGCGTCAGAACCGATAATGAACGAGCCCTAACCCTTTATCAGAAAAAAGGCTTTCTCACCGAAGGAAATCTTAAGGCAGAAATTTTTGACGCTGATACTTACTATGATCTTTATAGTATGGCGCTTTTTGTGTGATGATAGCGGTTTGGTGATAGCGGCAAAAAGCTAAAGCTCTTAAAAAAGCGCGTTATACTTCAAGCTATGAAAGTTCTTGTTGCAAATGATGATGGTATTTTCTCGCCGGGTATTCGCGCCTTAGCCTTGGCTATGAGTGAAATTGCCGATGAAGTTCTTATGGTCGCACCAGATGTCGAGCAATCTGCCTCAGGTCATGCCATTACCGTAAGACATCCGCTAAGGTATACCGCAACCAAGCTAGGTAACCTTCCTAGCAATGTTTCGGCTTTTAGAGTTGATGGTACACCCGCTGACTGTGTAGTTTTGGGTGCTCATAACAGCGCTAAACCCGATGTGGTGGTTTCAGGCATTAACCTTGGCTCAAACCTTGGCTATGATGTTACTCACTCAGGCACCGTGGCGGCGGCCATGGAAGGCACCACCATGGGCATTCCTTCGGTAGCTTTTTCCTTAAGGACAGGTGACGCTGAACTTGATTTTAGCTATGCAGCAACCTTTGCCAAAGAGCTTATACCTGTGGTAGCAAAACGGGGTCTGCCTGCCCGCACCCTGCTCAACGTTAATTTCCCGGTCGGAAAACCCAAAGCTATTCACTTGGCAAGACAATCTACCCATGCCTGGCAAGATTCTGTCGTTAAGCGTGAAGACCCCAATGGTCAAGCCTATTACTGGATTGCCGGTACACCTACCGGAAGTGATGAGCCTGATTCAGACTATCTTGCCGTAAGTCAGGGCTTTGCCTGTATCACCCCTTTGCACTTGGACATGACCCATAACAGCTTTTTTGCCAGCCTTGCTGACTATGTACCAGGAGTCAAGCATTAATGGCTTTAGACAAGCAGCTTTATGCCGCCATGCTGGAATGTCTGCCGCAAAATCATGAGCTTAAAGAGCTCGAGCGTTTTTATGAACTCATTCGTGACTACCCAAGGCGTGGCGGTAAACTTTTAAGGGGTCAGTTTGTCCTGCTTTCTGCCCTGGCTCATGGCGGCACAGTTGAGGCTGCCTTGCCCGTTGCCGTAGCGCTAGAGCTTTTTCAAAATTGGGTGCTGATTCACGATGATATCGAAGACGGTAGCGAAGAACGCCGCGGTGAACCTGCCCTTCATAGACAGGTTGGTGTGCCGATTGCCCTAAATGCTGGCGACGCCCTACATGTCTATATGTGGCAGGTGTTACTTGGGCTTAAGCTCGAGCATAAAGATGCCATCGCCCAAGAGTTTCTTACCATGATTCATCGTACAGCTGAAGGTCAGCACCTAGATTTGAGCTGGGTTCAGTCCAAACGCTTTGACATTTCTGAAGCTGAGTACTTGCAGATGGTCACGCTAAAAACGGCCTATTACACTGTCATTTCGCCTCTGAAGCTCGGCGCATGGTGTGCAGGGCAAACGCCCCATGAAAGCTTTGAAACGCTTGGCAAAGCCTTAGGCATTGGCTTTCAAATAAGAGATGATGTGCTGAATTTGTTACCTAGCAAGACGTATGGCAAAGAATTTGCGGGTGATCTTTATGAAGGCAAGCGCACCCTGATCGTGTCGCATTTGTTTACTAAGGTAAAACAAAGCGAACGTGACAGGCTCGAGTCTTATCTGGCTAAACCCAGAGAGCTAAAAACGACCGAAGAAACGCAGCAAATCTTAGTGCTTATTGAAAACTATGGGGCTTTAGACTATGCGCAAAAGGTGGCTAATGACCATGCCCAGACAGGCTTACAACTTCTGAAAGACGCGCTCGTTCCCTTGCCCGAACAGGGGCATGTAAATAAACTTACGGGGCTGCTCGAGTCGCTCGCGAACCGTAATACCTGACAAATACTGCTCCATCGCAAAATAAAACTGCTTGCTTTGCTTGTACAAAACGTGTCTGGTATTGCCCCCGCTAGCCCGTGGATGGGTCATGACATACATAAGAAAACTATCTTGGGGCAACCAGCGTAAGTAAAAATGATAATCTAGCCCGATAATAATATGCTCGCTTATCGTCTCACCCAGATAATCTGCCAAACTGTCAGGCCGACAGTGCGACAAATTGCAGGCAAGTTCATGCGGATTTTTACCGGCATGTTCGCCCCTACTATCAACCAATAAGCCATTGCTATCTATACAGCCAACACCTAAGCTATCTGTGGTGTTAAGCAGTGTTTCAAGAAGTGCAGGTAAACCCTTCTGCATACCTTATGCTAAACCATTAGTATTTAATGAGATGTGAAGCTCTTGTCATGAGATTGTTTTTTGGACTCAGCCCTTGCCCTATTTGTAAAAATCAGCCTAGTACAGCGCTAGGTTGTTGCAAAAGCTGCCAAAAAGACCTCTTTAAGCCCCTTAAAAATGCTGATAGCCTAGCTTTAGGACCTTACAGGGATAAGCTCGAGCTTGCCATAAGACACTTGAAATATCATCATGTGACAGGTCTTGCCAAACTCTTCGCGCAAGAACTTGCTAAAGAAATAAGAAGGGCAAACTGGTCTGCTGACTATGTTACCGCTGTTCCGCTGCATTGGAAGCGCTACCTAAGCCGAGGCTATAACCAATCAGCTCTGGTTGCTAAACCGCTTGCACATCAGCTTGGCATTGCTTATGCCCCTTTACTCAGCCGCACTCAGTCAACCCAGCAGCAGGCCAAACTTTCTAAGCTCGAGCGAGAGAAAAACGTTGCAAATGCCTTTAAGGCAAAACCTGTTGAAGGCAAACGCATTCTCTTACTTGATGACGTCATAACCACAGGTGCAACCTTAAGAGCCTGCCAAACCTGCCTTTATGAAGCTGGTGCCAAAGAGGTTAAGCTCGTTGCTATAGCAAGGGCAGTGCAACGACTTTCTTAAAGAGCGCTAGCAACTTTACATTGACCAAATGATTTAACCTCTAAGATAGCAAAACATGCCCAAGGCCCTTTACCTGCACGTTCCTTTTTGCCCAAAAATCTGCCCCTACTGCGATTTTCACAAAATGAAGCGCAATGAGGATTTGGTGCAAGCCTATCTTAAAAGGCTCGAGCAAGAAGCTAAAGCACTTCAGCAAGAATTCCCGACACAACTAGACACGATTTATTTTGGCGGCGGCACGCCCAGCCATTTGACCGATTCCGAGCTAAACCAGATTATCGCTAGTTTTGAAAGCACCTGGGGCTGGCCTGCTAAGCTCGAAACCACGCTCGAGGCTGACCCACTTACTTTTGATAAAACGCGATTACAAACCTTTAAGGAGATGGGCTTTTCGCGGCTTTCTCTGGGTTTACAATCAACCCAAGACGAAGTTTTACGGTTTCTAGGCCGCAGGCATAGTGGTCGTGAGGCTTTAGAAGCGCTCGAGCTTGCTGTAGAGGCTGGTTTTGAGGTTTCGGCTGACCTGATTACTGGGCTTGGTATGCAAGATACCGCCAAAGATTTACATACACTCGCCCAAACAGGCGTAGCACATATAAGTGTCTATAGCTTGACCATTGAACCCTATACCCCTTTTGCTTTGCGCAATATTAGCCCTGATGAAGATAAAGAGGCCAGCGATTATGAGCTTACCCATGACATTTTACAAAGCTATGGTTTAGAGCGCTATGAAGTCTCGAGCCATGCTAAACCTGGTCATGAGTCCAAACATAATCAGGTTTACTGGCAGGGCAAGTATTTCTTGAATCTTGGCCCTTCAGCAGCAGGCTTTGTCCCTAAGGCAGGTTTCTTAGGTGAACGGCGAAACAACCCGGCCATTAAAGCTTGGTTGGCAGCTGAACAGGGTGAGCGCCTTGATATAAACGCCGAGGATTATATTCTTGACAATTTATTGACCGGTTTAAGAACCAGGGCTGGGGTTTCTATTAGGCAAATTGAAGACCGAACAGGCATCAATCTGGTAGAAAAGTATATCGGTCTCATAAGCGACTTAGAGCAATACCAGCTCGTCAAGATAGAGAATAATTATTTAAAGCTAACAGATAAGGGCTGGTTACAACTCAATGGAATTGTCAAGAGGTTTTTTCAGCATTAGTCAATTCGCCCCTTGTGCCTTATACTAGATGCTCTATGAAGAGGGTTTTGGGTTTTTATAGTTATTGTCTTATCGTCTTTTTTGCTATTTTTTTTCCCAACTATCTGGTTTCTGCTCAAGTTCTTAGCGAATTGACAGGTGTTGTTGAGCTGCGTTATCAATTTAACACAGCCTGGAGACCTGCTGACTTAGGCGAAATCTTGCTGTCTGATAGCGCCATTCGCACCTTTAATGGTCAGGCAAGTCTTCTCTTTGACAATAATGATCTTATCAAGCTTGATGCCAATTCCGAGTTGCAACTTACCCCTCTGGGCGTTCAGCTTAAGCAAGGCAAAGCCTATGTTAAAAGCTGGCAGCTAGGTATTAAAACGAAGTCTGACATTATCTTGACGGGTGAGGCCCGTATTGACTTTGATGAGAGTCATGAACGCATTGCCGTTCTTTCGGGAGAAGCTCAAGTTAGGTTTCAGGATCAAATACTTACTTTAAAGAGTTCTGAGCAGATTCTAATTAATAACGATGCCACAGTTGAACGCTCTGACTTTTCTGAAACGGAACCCTGGTACAGAAATCTGGAGATATTAGGGGAAGGCAAAGGCACCATTATTGGCATCAAAGGTCAAGCAGAAGTCGCCAAAGGTGCAGAGGCGTGGCAAAAAGCTAAGGTAGATATGACCATTGAAGTCGGCTCGAGCCTCCGAACGAGTGACGCTACCTGGTTAGAACTCCGCTTTGATGACAGTAACCTCATTCGCTTACAAGCCAATAGTGAGCTCAGACTTAAAACCCTGGAAGATTTGGAAGATGGTCTGCGCCAGACAGTACTTGAACTTGTTTATGGCAAAGTCTGGGTCATAGTTGAAACAAGGGGGCAACCTTTTCAAATTGAAACACCAGGGCTGATTGCCGGCGTGCGCGGCACTAAGTTCCGCCTTGACGCTCCTGAAACCAGTGAACCTCCCCTTATCAAAACGTTTGATGGCGTGGTTGCAGGTAGCACAGGATTTGAAACAAACTTTGTCGAAGAAGGTAAGCAGTTTGACCCTGTAGCAGGGATAGAGATTTTGCAGATTGACGCACTCGATGTCTTTAACCTAAGCCGCGACGAACTGCTTAACTTACCCAAACTTAAGCTTAAACCTGTCCCTAGTTTGGTAGCCAGCGAAACCTTGACCTTAACGGGTGAAGTTACCGCTG
>JAHEBB010000375.1 GCA_024642575.1 Trueperaceae bacterium
GGCAGTTATGCTAATGAAACTGTTTTTTTGACAAGTTTTGATTCTTTTCAAGCCTTATCTGAGCAAGGCCATGTAAAAGTTAAGGTGCAAGATGTAAGTTCTGTAGGTGCCATTGTCATGATTACCGATGGGCTCGAGTACGCTGCAATGTCGATGCGAGGCACACCAAAACCACAGCATTCTTTTATGCTAAAGCTCCTCAAACAACTTAGTCTTTTAGATGAAGGGGTGTTTAAACAGCGCCTAGAGACCTATCTTTTGAACAGTGAAAAACTGCAAGAGATAAGCGATGATGATAAGACACTCATTCTTGCTCTTCAAAACCAGAACCTTGCTTTTTTGGATAAGCTCGAGGCTAAGCTAGCTGACGTACCTGCCGCACAAAAGCTAGAAGATCTTAAAGAGTCAAAGCCCCCTAAGCCTAGTAGTTTGAAATTGCCGATAGCTGATCATGACTGAAGATGTTAAAGAAACCCTAGTTGATTCTGCGGGGAATCGTTACCTTTTGGGCAGAAAACTGGCCTCAGGGGGGGAGGGCAGCATTTTCTTTGTCGAGCAAAATGAAGCCGTTGTTGTCAAACGCTATCATAATGAAGCTTCGACCAAAACGGCCGCCAAACTAAAAGAGCTCGAGCTAAAAATTAGCTATATGTTTCAAAAACCTCCTCAACCTCCTGAAGCGTTGCGGCAGCATCAGCATGCCTTTTGGACCTGGCCGCTACAACTCTTAAAAACAAATCAGGGCAACTTTGTGGGCTACTTAATGCCTTATAGCAAAGGCATAAAAGGTGAGGAGTTCTTGCAGTTTAGTTCGGGGTTTAGCTGGAAAGCGCGAATTCAGGCGGCTTTGTATCTGACCCATAGTGTTCAGGCGAGTCATACAACTGGCTATATTATTGGGGATTTGAACCCTCGAAATCTGTTTTTTACGCTTAAAGAGGAGGGGCAGCAAGAACTTCTTTTACCCACCCTTACCGATACCGATTCGTTTCAAATAAATGATCTTGATTCAGGAGATATTCTTTTTAACTGCACGGTTCAAAACCCAGAGTACAGCGCACCTGAACTCATCAATGCCTATACCTTTAACCGTAGCATTGAGCAAGATTATTTTACGCTGGCTTTGGTGCTTTTTCAGATCTTGAGTTTGGGGGTGCATCCTTTTTCGGGTACAGTTAAAAATCAGGTGGTTCAGGAAATAAAAAACAATATTTCTAAAGGCCGCAATGTCATTTCAAGCAAAGAGCTGGTTGCGCCAAAACATATGATTGAGCTGGACATTTTCCCGCCTGACATGCTCAAGCTCTTTGACCAAACTTTTCGCCTTGGACATACCGTAAGTAAATCAAGAACGAGCACAAGCGATTGGATAAAGCATTTAAGTTCACTCCTTGAGGATGGTCTAAGTCAGTGTGATAAAACCCCTCAACATTATTATAGTCAGCACTTAGGCCAGTGCCCCTGGTGCAGCTACAGTAAGAGATTAGGTGCTGACCCCTTTAATCCTAGACTTCGTCTGATGGATAACCAAAGGCGCAGGAAGGGGCAAACTGGCAAAGTCATACGGGCTGGAACAGATGCTGAGTCTGGGTTTCAAACCTCTGCACCTCCGCTGGTTGCAGTAAATAAAAGTGCTAATGCCCTTCGGGCAGAGGTGGGGAACAATACCTTCTTTGGTCCCGTTCCTGATGAACTTCTGCCAGGTTATTCGGAAACGGAGGCTAGTGCTTTTTCAGTTAGCAAAGATAGATCTTTTCAAAATAATGCTCCTGCTGTTAGTCGTAAAAATCAAGTGGGTAAGTGGCTCTGGATGTTTGGTCTTGCCTTGCTGCTAGTGTCTATAGTCTGGTTAGCTTGGAGTGGTCAAGGTAAGGCTTTTTATAACCTGCAAATTCGCTCAAGACTCAACAACTGGACGCAAGCTAAAGAACAGCCCGAAGTCAAAGAGACGGTGCTTACTACACCGACCAGTCAGCAACTCGAGCCTACCACCCAAACGGTAGGAAGTCTTAGCTTAAGCATAGAAGCTTGTATCGATAGTGACGGGCTCGAGCCGTATAATTGCAATTTGGCGATGGCTGCAGATATTGGTGCCATTTTGCAAGGTGCGCGCTCAAACATTCGCTTGACAGCAGATCACTCGGCGCAGAAGCAAAGATTTTGGGTTGAGGGTTTATCGCCAGGCAGGTATACCCTAATTATTGATGATTCCAAAGTCGGTTTGAAGCGTTGCCCAGGTGGAAGCGGCCTCTTTAACCCCACAAGTACCTCCTTAACTTTGCAGCAAACTGTGACGGTTCTGTTTGTTTATTGTGCAAGCCCAGGCTAGGTAGTCTAAACTAAATGGCAAACGGTGAACCTGCTTAAACCTAGACTAGGCAAGAGGCTTCTTATGGCTAAGAAACAAACCAAACCAAAAATTATTCACTTAGACAGCGAAGTGTCAGCTAAAAAACCAGAGGAAGCGAAATTTGAGTCAGGTGCTACAGAGTCTAAAAAGGCTCGAGGGTTTAGCAATCCTTTTGCCAAACGTCAAAAAAGCCAGCACATTGAGGTATCACCGCAGCAAGAAGCCCAAAAACCCGTTCAGAAAACAACGCTTATACAGAAAAATACCAATAAGGTGAATACAAACCAGCTTAATAATGCTGCCTCAACCAATCTGGAACAGCTAAAACCTGATATTTCAAGACCCAATATTCAAAATTTTAAGGATCTCGCTTCGGAAAAGAACCAAATTCAAAATCAAATTACCGATATTCCACAAGATATAAAAAACAAAGGCGTCAATGCCCTAGAAGACAAACGGGATGATGCTATGCGGGCACCGCGTAATTGGCTAGATAGATTGCGCAACTCTGATTTAAGCAAAGTAAAAGACGCTAAGCCAAAAGCGGAGAACCCTGGCTTTCTTAAGTCAAAGCTTATATTGGCTGCCTTTATTGGTTTAGGGCTTGTGGTGCTAATTTTAATTGCAGTCATCATAGGCTTTTATATGGGAACCCGTATGAATAAACAAACTTACGAACCGCCTACAACGCCTATGCCCGTTGACTTTTCTGCCAGCATTTCGGAGTCAGGAGCCGTGTCAGGCACGCCTCAACCTATGCTTTTTCCGGGTTCGGAGACCACTGAAACAGATCCTTTAACTAGTCCCGAAAGCTTTATCTGGCCGGTTAATGAAGTGGCCAGAGTTACTTCTTGTTTTGGAGTGCGAACCTTGCTTGGGGGGTTTAGCAATCACAAGGGGTTGGATATTGGTTTAAAACAAGGGACGCCCATTATTGCCAGTAAAGATGGGCTTGTTGAATACTTTGAAGTTAGTACCCTGCCGATAAGCTACGGAACTTTTGTTGTGCTGAAACACGAAGACAACACCAGAACCCTTTATGGCCATTTGACCCCTCAGCTGAATTTGACTCGAGGCCAATTGATAAAACAAGGCGAGATCTTTGCCTTATCGGGCAATACGGGTTTTTCAACGGGACCACACTTGCATTTTGAAATCATTAGCGCCTCTGGTGAGAAGGTAGATCCGGCAGGATTTTTAAAGACTCGAGTCAACACAACCTTGTTTCATACAGGCGATGATACTTGCTGGTACAAGCATGTTTTGGCTTTACAAGCACCCTAAAAAACAGAGCAAAGGAGTTGAGTCAGCTGGTAAGTAGAATAAAATAAAAAATTTAATTAGGATTTTCTAGCTTTAATATCAGTGCAAAGTTGAGAGAAAGTTCAGTAAAGGAGAAGAGTATCGATGAAAAGAGTAGCTTTTATAAATTTTGCTATGTTCCTGACAGCCCTTTTTTTACTAGGGGGATGTGGAGGGGGAGGCGAACCTTCAGATTCTAAGGATGCAGAAATACAATCCTTGATAGCTAGCAAGACCAACATTGTAGAAGGAGATGAGGTAACGCTTTCTTGGAAGGCTATCAATACCCAAAAATGTTTTTTGAGTTCTAATCCTGACCCTACAAATAGAGGCAATTCACCTGTTGCCTGTGATGCCAGTCAATCTGTTGGTAATGCCCTAGAAAAGTAGCCCAAATTCATACGGTAAATTGAGAGAATGAATTTGGAGGCAAGACATGGGTAAGAAAAAAGTCTGGAGTGCGGAACAGAAACTAACAATAGTTCTGACAGCACTTAAAGAACAACAAAGTATAGCTGAGCTATCAAGACAGCATGGGGTAGCAGAAAGCTTAATTCATAAGTGGAAGACTCAGTTTCTAGACCACGGTAAAGCTGCCTTTAAACATGGGAATGCCAAAACGCCCGATCAAGCTTTAGCAGCAGAAAATGAACAGCTAAAGAAAGTGCTGGGAGAAAAGGTTTTGGAGAACGAAATCCTAAAAAAGCTCTCGAGCCTGTAGGTCTAGATCAGATGGTTAAGCAGTACCAGGAGTTTGAGCAAAAGATATCACTTAGAGCTTATTCAAGACTTACAGGCTGTTCCAGATGGCGATTGCGCTATTGTCTTAAAACTCAAGTTAAGCGCCAAGCCAGAGAAACGAAACTTACTGAAGAACAAGAACAGGTTCAAGAACTGGCTTTGAAACATAAGACCTATGGTTATAGGAGAATCTATCAGGAAGCCAATAAGCTCATTCAGATGGGTAGAGAAAAGGTTCGACAGCATATGAAAGCACTGGACTTACAAAAAGCCCTCCCCAAAAAGAAACGTAAAGCCAGTCCTGAGGTTTCTAGAGTCTGTGATTTACCCGAAGGTCGTAAACTTCAGATTGATGCTACCCGTTTCCAGCTTAAAGGTGAGATTGCCTGGAAATATCTGGTTGAGGATGTGAGTTCCAGAACCTGTTTAGCTTTACATACCGTTAAGCGCTTATCTCAAGAAGCTGCCTCTAGCGCTTTAGTTATAGCCAAAACCAAGTTAGAGAAGCTTGGCATTACTGAACCTCTGGTTATTCAAAGTGATGGAGGGAGTGATTTTACTTCTCAATTCTTTCAAGATACCTGCTCATCTTTGGCTGCTACCTGGAAGCGTTGTCGGGTCAGTGAGAAAGGGGGTATGGCTATTCTGGAAAGGCTTAACCGCACCCTAAAATATGACTTCGTTTTCTGGCATGAGCCTGAATCCCTAGAGGATCTCGCCAAGCTAGACCAGCAGTTTGAACATTGGTACAATCACGAACGCATTCACAGTAGCATCAATTACCTAACCCCCTGGCAGAAATTACTTCAGGATGCTACCCTCTCTTTATCTCTGGGCTAATTTCTTGGGGCATTACCGTTTAAACATGGTTTAACTTCCTTTTTGCAGGGTATTGAACAAAAAAGAGCGTCAATTAAGACGCTCTTTAAACGAGGAGGATAGGTCTATTATTCAGTAGGAGGAAGTATAACTGCGTCA
>JAHEBB010000376.1 GCA_024642575.1 Trueperaceae bacterium
CGAGTCTTACCCATGCCAGGTTCGGCTTTTATCAGCAGCAAGCGTGCATTTGAGTGCAGAAACTGTGTGCTTTCGAGTTCTCTACCAATTAGTCTTGGAGGCCGTAGAAGCTCTAAGGGTAAGCCAGTCGCTTGCTTAGGGAGAGGGGTTTGCTCGAGCCTACCTGACTTACGAATGGTCTCAATCAGGTGCTGAGTTGTAGCCAAGGGCTCGAGCCCCAAATCATCTCTGAGGCGCTCGCAAAATCTTTCATAGGTCTTAAGTGCCTCTTCACGCCTGCCTGAAAGGTATGCAGCCTCAAGATACATAGCCATACTATCCTCGGCCAAGGGTTCATAGGTAAGCACGCGACTTAGTAAAAGACAAACGCTCTCATAATTCGCTTTTGCCTGAAGCTCACGAACCTGATGCATGGCTGCTTCACGCCAGGAGTCTAAAAGGCTTTCCCGCTCGAGCTCGAGCCAGACTTCAAAGCCAGCAACCCCTGGAACCCGCCAGCCTTCTAACAGTGTTTGGCTATGAAGATCAATAACGGTTTGCCAGTCACCTGCGCCTAGCGCTTCACGAAATGCTTTGTAATCACTCTCAACTGACCAGCGAAGCTGCAAAGGGCTGATGTCTAAACCTTTTGCCCAGTCAAGCTCTTTGGCTCTAGAAAGCATCATGCGCAGGTTTCGTCTAGCGCCTTCTTCATCAGCATCGGGCCAAAATAAGGTAGCCAAGACTTCTCGGCTTACCCAGGTTTGCTGCATAGCCAAATAAAGCAAAAGACAAATGGGCTTATGCGGGGCAAGCTCGAGCTTTTCCGAAGCTGTTTCTAGCGTTGGGTAGCCAAAAAGTCGAAGCATAGACTAACCAAATTCTACTCGAAATAGCGCCCCAAGCGTTAGTCTTGAGCTAGTTCAGGTCGCCTGCTAGGCGTCACATATACCGTTTTTTGCTGCGTATAATGCACTGCGCCAGGCGCAGCCCCTTTGGGTTTCCAAACATTTTTGCGCAAGGTGTAATCAACGGGCACATTTTCTGACTGACCAGCTTTTGAGTAAGCAGCAGCAAGCTGCGCCGCAAACAAAATGGTTTCAAAAGGCACATCTTTATTATCTGCCTGAATAATCACATGTGAGCCTGTGTAACCCTGAACATGGAGCCAGATATCTTTAGAGCGAGCGAGTTTAAAACTTACAATGTCATTTTCTCTGGCGTTACGCCCCACCATAATCTGATAATCAAGGGGCCCTTTGTAACGAATGCCTGGCTCGAGCTTTAGCTGGGTTTTTTCTTTAGGAATATGTGTTGCGTAAAGTTCATCAAGATGCCTATCAGTCACGTCGGGCAAGCCTGCCACAATCTTACGAAGGCTCGCCAGCTCCGCCGTTAAATCATCAAAGCGACTCATTGCCTGTTCAGCCCTTGCCTGACGCTTTTTTATACGCAGGTACCGTTCCTGGGCGTTGGCACTGGCGCTTAACTTGGCATCTAGCTCTATATGTATAGGCTGATTTTCAAAATCTATAAGGTCCACATGACTGGCATTTTTAGGAATCTGAAACTGGTAGGCCATAAGCAAATCTGCCTCGAGCTTAAGTCTATCGGCTTCATCTAGTTGGGCAAGCGCCCGCTCAACATCGTCTAGTTGCCGCTCCAAAAGTTTTTCTTCTTTTACAAGCTGGGTTTGCAAACGCTCGAGCTTGGCTTGCCTTTCTTCACGCTTACGCAACGTGTCAACATCTGGTAAATCAAAAGCTTTTTGCATAACTACACTGGGTTCTTTGACCAGCCAGCTTAGGGCTTTATACAAATGGTTTAGCGAAGTCTCATCTAGCTTTTTTTCATAGCTTAGACCCGCCGTGACCGCTAAGGCTTCACTTAGATTTGGACCAATGCCATCAAGAATCGAGCGTAAACGCTTTAAGCTTTGCCCCTCAAGCGCTTCCTTTAAGGCTACAAAGCTTAAACTCCTTGGATCTAATTTGTCATAGGGGGGTGGCTCAATATAAGGAATACCAGATCTAATCTGCCGAAAGCGGTTTTGCTCAACGGTAATGTCTCTAGCTGCACCCAAAATGATACCCTCAGTATTAAGCAAAATCAGATTGCAGTTTCTGCCTGTCAGTTCTGCCACCAGCACAACTTCAGGGGTTGGTACAAAACCTTCACTTGCTTCAAAATAAAATTTGACGACTCTGTCTAATTTAAGCTGCTCTATCCGCTCGAGCCTGCCCGCCGCTTTTGCTACCAACAAATCTTGAAACCCTGAATGCGTAGAGCCAAAAGCAGGGTAGCCATCTTCAAAGGCAATGCGGCTATTGGGCGGCCTATTAAAAAGCCAAATCGCCTTTTTTCCCAAAGGCAAAATAAAACTGTATTCGTCAGGAAATCTCCAGCTAAGCCGCTCCGCCGGCAAGGGCGAAATACTCTCTAAAACTTCGGCAATCAGGAGACCTTCCACGTAGGGCAGTGTACGCAGCCCAGTGGGCTTTTGAAGAACTTTAGCTTACAGTTTTAAGCTGATACACTCGGCCTTTAGGTTATCACATTGCGTCTTGAACCCTTTGCTTGCATTCCAATCATTGGCAGCCGCTTCTTTCCTTGGTTACAATACTCAACAAGAACAGGTCTTTTATCTATGCACAGATTTTTAGTTCCTTTAGGTACTGGTTTTAGAAATAGTTAGTGCCAAAGACCCGCAAAATTTATCCTCGTGGAGGCCTTCATGGCAGAAAAACTTAATAGACGTAGCAGTATTATCACTGAAGGCGATCAAAGAGCCCCTAACCGCAGCATGATGCGCGCAGTTGGCTTTAGTGATACAGATTTCGGCAAACCTATTATTGGCGTAGCCAACGGTCAAAGCACCATAACTCCTTGCAACTCAGGGCTTTACAATCTTTCGGAAGCTGCCGAAAGCGCCATCAAAGAAGCAGGCGGTATGCCGCAAATGTTTGGCACCATTACCATTAGTGATGGCATCAGCATGGGCACCGAAGGTATGAAGTGCAGTTTGGTTAGCCGCGAAGTCATTGCTGATTCGATTGAAACCGTTGTTCGGGGTCAACTTATGGACGGGCTTATTACTGTTGGGGGCTGCGACAAGAACATGCCTGGCGCTATGATGGCCATTGCCCGACTTGATGTGCCGAGCATTTTTGTCTATGGGGGCACCATTAAACCGGGTCACTTAGAGGGTAAAGATTTAACCATCGTTAGTGTCTTTGAGGCAGTTGGCGCTTACAGTGCCGACCGCATTTCACTAGAAACCCTAAAAGAGGTCGAATGTGCCGCCATACCTGGCAGTGGTAGCTGTGGTGGTATGTATACCGCCAATACCATGAGCAGCGCTTTTGAAGCGATGGGCATGAGTCTTCCCTACTCCTCAACCATGAGTAATGTTGATAAGGAGAAAGAAGTGAGTGCCGCCGAGAGTGGTCGTGCGCTCATGAATTTAATCAAACATAATATTACTGCTCGGCAAATCATTACCAAGAAGTCAATTGAAAATGCTCTAACCGTAGTTATGGCGCTGGGTGGTAGTACCAATGCCGTCCTTCACTTCTTAGCCATTGCCCATGCCGCCGAAATTGATTTAAGCCTCGAAGATTTTGAGGAAATCAGACGCAAAACTCCGCAAATCACCGACTTAAAACCCAGTGGAAAATATGTTGCCACTGATTTACACGCGGCAGGTGGCGTTCCTTTGGTTATGAAAATGCTGCTCGATCAGGGTTTACTCCACGGTGACTGCATAACCGTAACGGGCAAAACCATTGCGGAAAATCTGGCAGAGGTAAGCGGCACACCCTCCCCACATCAAGATGTTATTTTGCCTTTTGACAAACCCAAATATTCTTCTGGTCACTTAAACATTTTAAGAGGCAACCTTGCACCTGAAGGCTCAGTTGCTAAAACCAGCGGTCTTAAGTCAAGTAAAATCACGGGCCCTGCCCGCATTTATGAATCCGAAGAAACCTGCATGGCAGCCATTTTAGATGACGAAATCAAACCTGGCGATGTCATTATCATCCGCTATGAAGGCCCCAAAGGTGGACCGGGCATGCGCGAAATGCTGTCTCCAACCAGCGCTATTATTGGCAAGGGTTTGGGCGATTCCGTCGGACTAATTACCGATGGGCGTTTTAGCGGTGGCACCTACGGCCTAGTTGTTGGTCATGTTGCTCCTGAAGCGCAAGTTGGCGGCCCCATTGCCCTGTTAAAAGAAGGGGATAGTATAACGATTGACGCTGAGCGAAATCTTATACAGGTCAATATCTCTGATGAAGAGCTCGCCAAACGCCGTAAAGCCTGGGTTGCGCCAGAGATCAAGTATAAAATGGGCGTATTATCTAAATATGCCAAATTAGTAGGCAGCGCGTCCCGTGGTGCTGTTACTGATTAAGGCTTACTGGACTTTTAAAAATCCTCCTAATAAATAGGAGGATTTTTTGATGGTTCTAATTTTAAGATATGCAGCAACGATATTTTTAGAGATCACATGCAGGCTCGAGGCTAAATGGACACTCCTGAACCGACCACATCTGAACCAACTACCAATGAAGCTTTTGTCAAAAAAAATCTATCCTGGAATTTTGGCGTTAACCTCATAGATATTGCGTTTTTTACTATAAGTTTAAGTGTTATTTCTCGTGAAACCGTTATGCCTGTCTTGGTAAGCAAGTTGACCGATTCCAAGTTTGCAATTGGACTCATACCCGCTATCTACACGCTTGGCTATTTGCTGCCACAGCTCCTAAGCGCTAATCTTACCGAGCGACTTAAGTATAAAAAGCCAATCACCATGTTTTTAGGGGGCGTCGTAGAACGCCTACCGTTTGGGCTCATGGCAATTGTGCTTTTTTTCTTCGCAGGTAGCCAACCTCAGCTAGCCCTTTTATTGTTTTTTATCTTGCTTGCCATTACCGCTACAGGTTCAGGCTTGGCAACTCCGCCCTGGCTCGACATGATTGCCAAAGTCATACCTGTTGAAAAGCGGGGCTTGTGGTCAGGAGTTGGACATAGCTTAGGCGCAGTCATGGGCATTTTTGGGGCTGTCATTGTCGGTAAGGTTTTGGCTAGCTTTGGTTTCCCCATCAATTTTGCTCTTCTTTTTGCCCTTTCATTTTCGCTTAACTGTATTTCTTTTCTCGGCCTTGCCCTAAACCGTGAACCACCAAGCTTAAAAGTAAACAACCGCCTATCGTTAAAAGATTATCTCAAAAAACTCCCGCCAATTTTAAGCACCAATGCCAATTACCGCCGATTTCTCATCAGTCGTTCAACCATCTTAGTAGGTACCATGGCAACTGGGTTTTACATTGTTTATGGCACTGAGCGCTTTCTGGAAGGCTCG
>JAHEBB010000038.1 GCA_024642575.1 Trueperaceae bacterium
GGTTGACGACTTCAGTTTCAGTACAAGAGCTAATAAGTAGGATTATCATAAGAGACAATAAAAACCGCATTTTAGAACCCTAGCACCTCCGAATGAGGGCTTCAGTGACGATTGCACATGAATTTCTCAGATTTAAGTTTAGCAAGCAGTGTTATTTTTTAGACATCTATGAAGATTTCGTAACATATCTTCCTACCAAGTTAAAGATGATGCGGTATACCAGTGGCTGATGTCTGTTTCGGTTGCCCATCCTAAATCTTTTGGCAAGCTGGGCTTAGATATAAATCGGAGCTGGATTTTTATTTGGCTCATTTTGGCTGTCCTGCTTAGTATTTCATTACTCATTTCAAAAAACTATCAGTTCTTATGGCTAGTTTGGGGGCAGGCGGCTCTTGCCATTTTCGCTCAGTGGATTTTGGTACTGCCCAGGTCATGGCTTGCAAAAGGTTTGTTTGTTTCCCTTATTATCGTTATGCTACTCAGTATCTTTGGTTGGTTTTATAATGCCAATGGCTTTTATGAAACCGACCATTTTTGGTCTTCTTTACAAAACCCCTCTTTAACTGCCAAGGTTATTAAAGGTCAAGGGAGTCAAAACTGGCAAATTGAGCCCGACCAATCTCTAAGCTGGACATTTGAAGCTCGTCTATTAGAAGGTCAGCCAGGCTGGGACTGGCGACAAAATGGTAATACCGTTGACTTAGTACGTATGCAAGACAAAGCAGGTATTTTTACTAGAGCCACGGTACCAAACAGCGGTGAAGAGTTATATTTGAGTCGTCAGTTTCAACTAGACCAGTCCGCCAAGGGTAGAACCTTTAAATTTTATGTAGGCTTACGCTCTTTGCAAAGTTCTGCTTCTCAGGCATATATCACAACCACCAGTGGGGGTAAATTCCCAGTTTCTTTTAGTCCTGATTGGCGATTATTTCAAGGCGAGTGGACGGCTGAAAGCGATACCGAGCAAATCCGTATTCTGCTTAGAAACCTAAATGGGCTCGAGCTAGATGTTAGAGAATTACATCTCTTTGAATTGGTAGAAAACGCTTGGGTAGACCTTGGTTCGGGCTTTGGCTCTGACCTGCGAATGATGGCTAAAACCAATACCAATTTTCCCCTCACTTATGAAGATGCTTTACCTTCAACTAACTGGCAAACCTATACTCTAGACATTCCAGCAAATGATGCGAAGATTTTAACTACCTCTCTCTTATTAGGTGATGGTTTAAGTCTTCAAGTCAGAAACAGTAAGCTTGCTTATGAAACTGAAGCGAATCTTGCTCCTCAACTCCTAGCTCGAGATACGCGGCAAAGGCTTTGGTTTTCTAACGAGAACTTTTTAGCCCATACTGTTACGGCTGCAGGCTTAGTTTTCCTTTTGGCAGTTAATTCTTTAAGCATGAGCGTTTTGGGCTATTTGGCCTTACTAATTACCGTACTCCTTACCGGAAGTCGCACGGCTTTGCTGGTTGCCTGCATAGGTGGCTGGCTTTTACTTACCCTTCTTTTTAGAAGGCGACAAAGCATGAAGCTTTACTACGGTCTTCTTTTTTTTGCAGGCACATTTCTTATTACCTCGTTTATCAGATTTGGTCCAAACTCTCTTGAAATGTTAGGTTTAAATACCAAACAAGTTGTGAGTCGCTTTGATATCTGGAAAGTTGCCTGGGACGGCCTTTTACACTATCCCCTTAAAGGCTTACCAGGGCAAGATTTTGCCAGTTATTTTGCCAAATACTATCCTGACTCACCAGATACCCTTCATGCCCACAATTTCTGGCTTGATTTTGCCGTGAGATACGGCATCTTTGGTTTTCTCGCCAGCCTTTTACTAAGTTTATATTTTCTTATTTATGCCTGGCTTAAAGGAAGGTGGACAGGCTTAGTCCTGGTCCTTTCTTTTCTCGTCTTACAGCTGTTTGATGTCACCCTATTGTTTAGTGGCGTTTTACTTTTTCTAATCTTGGGCTTTAACGTTTTATCAAAAATACCCAACAAAGCTATAATCTCGAATCAAAACCCTAAAGTTAGCGACAAGCCCCTTTAGCATAAAGACCATCCTTAACTCGGAATCTAGGGTTTTGCCACTCGGTTCCCGCATCACAGGTAACCGGGGAGGTGTAAGTTTCTCGAGGATCATAGGTGCAGACATAGCCATCACCATCTGGATCAAGATCATAAGGGTCTAGCTCAGGGCCACCTGACGCCATAAAGAAATCATGGGCGTCAAAAACGGTTGCAAAATCGCTACAGTTTTTCGTATCTGCACTATCAGAATGAGTAGGACGGATATATCTTGGAATTTTATAACCATAGCGTTTTAAGGGTAAGTCAACGCTAATAGGTGTTGAGGTTTTTGTCTGCGAGGGGCTACTGGCAGCATCTGTATTTGTTGCGACACTTGGCGCCTCTAAAATATCCATATGCCAGGCACCCTCGGTATTAACCACTAAATAAAAGTTTCCAATTGATTCGACAACTTCATTGTCTAAAACTGTACTCACTTTTTGAGCTTGGGCATTATAAAGATAAATAACTGCAACGGCTGTACTTGAAATACTGACTTTCCAGGGGCTGGAAGTTTTAAAAAGAACTGTTTGCAACATTCCATCTCCTTGGAAACTTAAAGGTAGCAAATAAGCTTCTTCCTGAGCAGCAGCAAGAGCGCTGAAAAGAATAAGGGATATTAGAATTCGACGAAAACTCATACTTACCTCCACGTTTCATCTCCAGTCTTTTCGTTATGCTAGCATAGCCAAACTTAGAATAAAAAGGATACCTCTGAATCTTGGTCAAGCCCTAATGCTTAACGCTTAGAGGCTTCTATCCAAACGTTTATTAAAAATAGTCCATAAATAACTTAAAGGCACTTGACGACTTGCCTTTGCGTTTATCCGCATTTTGAAAATCTGACCCAAACCTTTGACGGCGTCCCACTTGGCCCTAAGTATCGTTTTGGCCTGTCCTTGAAGGCTAAATTTAATGATTGTAATCAGGTTAAGCGCCACATGTAAAGGGAAAAAGAGTAGCAGAAAAGCTAAGGGCATATTTTTAAAAAAAACCCAGACTAGATTGCGATGCCCATAATAAAGGGCAAAATCACTGTGCCGCCCACCGGCACTGGTGTAGCCAATATGCTCAACAATAGCCTCTTGGCAATATAGGCAGCTATGGTTTCTCAGCCTTAACCGAAAGCCAAAATCAACATCTTCTCCATAAGAAAAAAAGTGTTCATCGAACCCCTCGAGCGAAAAAAAAACTTGACGTTTCACCAGCATGGCCGCGCCACTGGCAGAAAACACCTCTTTTGGATATACCTTACTTGCCGATTGACGATACCCTCTACGCCAGTAAAGACCTGAGATATGATAAACATCCCCACAACCATCGATAAGCTGAGGGTTTTCATAAAAGACCTGTTTGCTGCTAAAACAAGCCGTTTCAGGGTTTTGCTCCGCGCACAAACTTAACCTTTCAAGCCAATCAGGCATCGGAAAAGCATCTGGATTTAAAAAAGCTAACCAGTCACTTTGACTTTTCTGGGCTGCCAAATTCGAGGCGGCTGCAAAGCCTAAATTTTTACCAGGTTTGATAAGCTCGAGCTTTAAACCCTCACTTGTTAAATCAGGCAAATCATCACTGTTATCAACAATATAAACACGGTGTGGTTTTAGGCTCTGCCTTTCGAGTGCTTCGATACATTTATATAAAGAAGCAAGATCAAAGTAGTGAACAATAATAATGTCTACATTCATAAAAGGCAAAAACCTACCTGTTCAGCATACCCAAATCTCTATAGGCTAACTTTCCAGATTTTTCACCTTACCAAAATACCGCTAACCTCTCTTAAGCGCTCGAGCCTTGTTTTTTATGCTGATAAAAGGGCACACGCTCGGGCGCTAGGGGCGTATTACCCAAAATTAAGTCTGCGGCTTTTTCTGCCAACATCATGACAGGCGCATAAATATTGCCATTGGTAACATAGGGCATTGAAGAGGCGTCAACCACGCGAATCCCCTCGAGCCCATGAACCTTAAGACTGTTTGGCTCTAAGACACTCATCTCATCAAGCCCCATTTTGCAAGTACAGCTTGGGTGAAGAGCCGTTTCAGCGTCACTAGCAACCCAGTCCAAAATCTCCTGATCGCTCTCAATGTCTGACCCAGGTGAAATCTCGCCAGCGTTGTAAGGTTTAAAGGCATCCTGATTGAAAATCTGCCGCGCTGCGCGAATGGCTTCAACCCACTCGCGGCGGTCATTGGGTGTAGAAAGGTAATTAAAACGAAGTTCTGGATGCTTACATGGGTCTGTTGAATTAATCTTTAACGAGCCTCGGGTATCGGCGTACATTGGCCCTACATGCACCTGATAGCCATGCCCACCCTTGGGTGAAGAGCCATCATAGCGAATAGCTAAGGGCAAAAAGTGAAACATCAAGTTGGGGTAAGCCACATCCTCATTACTACGAATAAAGCCGCCTGCTTCAAAATGATTGGTCGCTGCTGGGCCTTTGCGCAAAAAGAGCCACTGTGCGCCTATCCAGGGTTTGTTGTACCAGTTAAGGGCAGGTTGCATGGAGACAGGTTCCTTACAAGCGTATTGAATATAGACCTCAAGATGGTCTTGCATATTTTCACCAACACCAGCTAAGTCGTGAACCATTTTGATGCCTAAGGGCTCGAGCTCAGTTGGATTCCCCACACCCGAAAGCTGCAAAAGCTGCGGCGAATTAAAGGCTCCGCCACACAAGATGACCTCTCCTGCATAAACTTTTTGGCTCAGCCCACCTTGACTAAACTCGACACCAACAGCCCGCTTACCTTCAAATAGAAGTTTGGTTACAAAGGCCTTACAAGTAACTGTCAGATTTTTGCGTTCATTCATTACAGGGTGCACATAGGCTCTGGCCGCACTCAAACGCCGACCTCTATGAATATTGCGGTCAAACAGGGCAAAGCCCTCTTGCTTATAACCATTGACATCATCAGTTAAAGGGTGGCCTGCCTCTTGAACAGCCTCAAAAAAAGCCTTAAACAGGGGCGTTTTTCCTGGACCACGCTCTAAGATAAGCGGGCCCGTTTTCCCCCGATAAAGCCCCTTGTTGGGTACTTCATCCCCGTCTAGGCAGGTCTCAAAGCGCTTAAAATAAGGCAGGCAGTGAGCGTAATCCCAGTTTTCCATTCCCTTATCACTGGCCCAGCGCTCATAGTCAAGCGGATTACCTCGTTGAAAAATCATGCCATTGATGCTGCTGCTTCCCCCCAATATTTTGCCTCGAGCGTGGTAAATCCGTCTTCCATTCATATAAGGCTCAGGTTCAGACTGATACATCCAGTCATAGTTTTTATTACCGATGGGGGTAGCTAGGCCTGCTGGCATATGAATAAAAATATCCCACCAGCTATCTATGCGCCCAGCCTCGAGCACCAGAACTTTGTTGCGCGGTGCAGCACTCAGGCGATTGGCCAGCACTGAACCCGCTGAACCGCCACCAATAATAATAAAGTCATAGCTTTGTTTTGAATCAGTCATGGATGCCTCAAAATATCTCTACTACTATACCGTTTGACTCAGGTTTATGATTTAGTGGCCTACGAATTCTAAGTTCCTTTAAGAATAATGCCATAGCGTAAACTAGAGCAGGAGGCAAAACAATGAAATTAGGACGGCTCCACCACGTTACGATTGTCGTTAATGACCTTGAGGCTTCAAGGCATTTTTACGTCGATATTTTAGGTATGGAACAAGTTCACCGACCTATGACCTTTGACTTTAAAGGCCAGTGGTTTCGCACAAGTGGAGGCTATGAGATTCATACCATTCATACGTCTGAAGCGACGGCTGCTGCGGGGGACGCGAAGAATACGCCAAGGCTCGAGCGTGATATTACGTTTGCAAGGCATTTTTGCTTTAGCATTGATAGCGTTGAAGACATGCTAAGTACGCTGGAAAAGTATCAAATCCCCCTTATTGCAGGACCACGCGCGCGTGGCGACGGTGCCACCCAAAGCTATATTTATGATCCAGACGGACATATGGTTGAACTCGTTTATGAACCTTGGGCTAACTAATTTGCTGGTTTAAATTTGGACTATTTCAACCTTATAAGGGTTATGTAAGAACCCTCTTGACATAATTGACAAATGCCCTATCGTCTGATTTTCTCAGCCGCCTTAGTTTTAGGGTTGCTTTCTTGTTCCCCTTCCGATACTAAAGCTCCAGAACCTAGCCCCCAAGCTTCTTTTGACGCCCAAAATGATACTTATACGCTTAGGCAGGCCGAGCTTAGCTTTGTCGCAAAAGATAAGGGCGTTTTACAAAACGATAGCTTGCCCGCAAGTTTTGAGCTTAAATTACTTAATGCACCCTTACACGGTAAGCTCGAGCTTTTTGCGGATGGTTCGTTTAGCTATAAGGCCGAGACCAGCACGATTAAGCAAGATGGCTTTAGCTACAGTTTGCAGTCTGGGGACAAGGTTTCTTCAGCCGAGGTTAGTTTGCACATTCTAGCTGAAACAAACCCAAACCCTAGCGAACCTAATCCAGACCCAACTCAGCCCTTATGCCCCGAAACCTTGGTTTCAGGTGAGGCGTTTGAATGTCAATTAGAATCTGGAACACAACTTTTAGAAGCCCCTTCTGGCATGGTTTTACAGGAACGTTCTGGTTTAATACGCTGGACTCCAACGGCAGCTCAAAGTAAAACCCATACGATAAAAGGGCTAAAACCTGATCATCAAGCCTTCTCTTTTAATATCACGGTAAAAGCTGGCACGCCTGACCTCATTGGGCTGTATGTTTCACCCGAGGGGGATGATGCTGATTTGGGCGACGCTGAACATCCTTTTAAAAACTTGCAGCATGCAGTTGATTTAGCAGAGCCAGGAACAACAATCTATTTACGCGGGGGAAACTACTATCACCCTGAATATGGGCAAGCCTTTGATGGTAACAGAACTGTCAACACCATTGCCAAAATAATTCGTTCAGGCACGCAGGATGCTCCTATAACGCTAAAAGCTTACGGAAACGAATTCGTCAAACTACTCAGCGATGAAGATGCGCTCATTTTTAATGAAGCGAATTACTGGATTGTAGAGGGGCTCGAGCTAGCTGGCAGTAGTCCATCTCTTGATTATGAAACGGCTATAGCTCTGTGGTGGTCTGAAGATGCAAGCCAAACCAGCGGTCGAGGCATAAGCAACCGCCGCTCCCAGCATTTGAGCATTCGTGACTGCATCATTCATGACTTTCCTGGCGCTGGCATAGGTAGTAACGGCGCTGATTTCGTAACAATTGAAAATAATCTTATTTATAACAATGGCTGGTGGTCAACGGCAGGCACGCATGGTGTAGCCAATTCTTATCTGACAACCCTAGACCCCTCAACAGCCAATCAGGAAAAGCTCATTATGAGAGGTAATCTGGTTTTTGCCAATCAATCACTGATTATTTCGCATGTGTTTTCTAAGGGCAGGGTTTCGCTGGTGCTTGACGAAGGCAACGGCCTACACGCCCAAAACAACCGAGGGACGTTTTTAGGCAAGGCTCGAGTCGAAAATAATCTACTGCTATTTAATGGCAAGGCAGGTTTTGGCATCAATACCATGGATGACATTATTGTGCGCAATAACAGTTTTTATCTCAATGCTCGAGTGGTGGATGGTGCAGGTGAACTAACTCTGCAAAGCTCTGCTGCCAGCGATATTTCAGCTAACTTGTTTGTTCCTAGAGACAATAGACTGGCGATCAAAGATTTTCAAAAAACGTATATCAATGTAGGCAATAATCTAAGCAGTGGAAACCAAAGCACGGATTTGCCTTCTTCAGTTGTTTTTAAGGATAAGATTTTTCAAGACCCCGAAGCCCTTGATTTTCGACCCACCACGGGTATTGCTAACACCATGGGAGTGCCTGAAACAGATTTAGAACGTATGTTTAAACAGGTCACAGCCTATGGTGTAGAGGTACGCGCCCCTGAACAAGTTACAGATAGCGTTTACATGCAAACCATGAAACAGCGCATTTTTGATACCTGGCCCAGTAGCTATAGCTCACTTATTCTTGAGGATAAAGCCAGTGGGTTTAGCTATACCTATGAGCAGCGTTGCTATTTTCCCGAGCAGCCTGCTAGCGAACCTTGCCCAGCTTTCTAAGGCTTAAAACCCCGAATAAACCTGCATAAATCTGTTGGGATCAAGTAGGGCATCAACTGGCTGTTCATAGCTAAGAAGCTCAGTAACATGCTTCCCCGTCACAGGCCCAAGCGACAAACCCAGCATGGCATGCCCCGTTGCAAGCACAACATTGTCATACTTAGCCAGTTTACCTAGGTAAGGCAAACCATCAGGCGTGCAAGGACGAAAACCATACCAAACTGAAGTTCCCTCGAAATCTTGTTTTTGATAAGCAGGAAAATACTTTAGTACCGATTTCATAATGCCTTCAACACGACTTGGATTGACCTGCTCTTTTAAACCCGCAATTTCCATAGTTCCCCCAAAACGAACCGATGACCCAAGCGGACTAATGGCTACTTTAGCTTCACTAAGAATGGCAGGTGTGGTAAAAGCTTGAACTGGCTCCTTTAAAAGCATGCTGTAGCCTTTACCTGCTTGCATAGGCAGCTTTAAACCCAAGGTTTTTAGCAGTTCAACTGACCAGATACCCGAAGCAATCACCAGGGCGTCACAAGGCAACTCGCCCCTGGAGGTCTTAACCGCACAGATACCTTTTTCATCCTTGCGCCAACCAGAAATCTCGGTATTCCAGAGAATCTTAACGGCATTTGCTGTAAGCCAGTCTCTTAAGGCCAGCATGAGGGCTTTCGGGTTCACATGGGCATCTTCAGGGTAATGAACACCGCCTACGATATTCAGGTCTAAGTCTGGCTCGAGCTCCCCAACTCCTGCCTTATCTAAGACATCTGCCCTCATACCTAGCTTTTTAGAGGTTTCAGCCAACCTGGCTTCTTTTTCCAGACCATAGTCAGTATTGCAGAGCATAAGCAGACCTTTTTGCTCTAAACCAAAAGGCTTTAAGTCTTTAGCCATTTGTTTATACAGGTCACGGCTTTGCAGATTTAGCTCGAGCAGCCTTGGTGCAGCTTTATCTACCTGTGCTTGATTGCAGTGCCGCCAAAACTGATAAGCCCAAGCCAATAAATCGCCGTCAAGCCGAGGTTTTACATAAAAAGGGCTTTCTTTATCAAACATCCAGCGAAACCCTTGTGACAGTATGCCTGGCGCGGCCAGAGGTACAAAATGACTGGGAACAATCATGCCAGCATTGCCAAAAGAGGTACCCTCATAGCTAGCTTGCTGTCGCTCTAAAACCGTTACCTCAAACCCCGCATTGCGTGCAAAATACGCCGTACATAAACCCACCACTCCCGCACCAATAATCACTACTTGTTTCATCAGTATCCTTTATCTATAGCAGGTATCATTTGGTCACATACAAATATAGTTTTAGGTTTACCGCTTCAGAGGAGTTTTCTAACAGGATGCCTGTAGCTTATAAGTCTTAAAGCACTATATTTACAGATCTCATCTTAGCGCATCTTGTACTCGCTTTCAGATAAACGTATCCAGCCTGCAAAAAATGAAAATGCCAACCCAGCTAACATGATATAGTTCCAAACCAATACCCAAGGAGGAAAGCGTGAAACTAAAGTTTATTGGTTTACTAATTACGTTTTTGAGTTTATCTGTAAGTACGGTTTTTGCCCAAGACATCAGCCTTTGTGAAAATCCCTGGACAGGCTCATCGGTCAACGCTATGGTTGCCAAGATTTTGCTCGAGGAGCAACTGGGGCAAAGTGTTGAAATTGTCAGCATTGACGAAAACTCAATGTGGCCTGCCATCGCTAGCGGTGAACTGAGCGCCTGTCTTGAAATCTGGCCTTCAGGTCACGGGCAAGATATTACTCAGTATATTGATCAAGGCGTTATCGACAATATGGGCGAGCTAGGCGTCATTGGCAAAATTAGCTGGTACATTCCTACTTATATGCTCACAGATCACCCCGAACTGGCAACCTACGAAGGCTTTCAAAACCCAGATAATGCCAAACTTTTTGCCACAGCCCAAACCGGTGACAAAGGTGCCTTTATCGGTGGCGACCCCAGTTTTGTACAATACGATGCTGATATCATTAAAAATCTAGGCATGAATTTTGAAGTCGTTTATGCTGGCTCAGAACAAGCCGAGCTTGCCGCTTTAGACGCTGCCTACAGCCGCCAAGACCCCTTCTTATTTTATTTCTGGACGCCCCATTCCGTACATGCCAAATATGATCTGACTGCTGTTACCCTACCTGCTTATAGCGATGAATGCTACGCCAAGGCAGCCAGTGGTGGTGTCGATTGTGACTATCCCGCAGATGTTCTGATGAAAATTGCCTACCCTGGCCTTAAAGACAGTAATGCCGATGCTTATACTTTTTTAAGCAAGATGAACTACAGTACGACTGACCAGATTGCCATGATTGCCGCCGTTGATAGTGGTGGCGAGTCTATCGAAGAAGCTGCCAGAGCCTGGATTGATGCCAATGAAGCCGTTTGGAAGAACTGGCTACCTTAAGTTTGAAGATAATCCCCCTTAATCCCCCTTTTTTAAAGGGGGAAATTTCTTACCCCTCCTTCTTTCTTGACTGGGCCGAGGGGATTTAATGTCTCAAATCGTGTGCAAAAACCTCTGGAAGATCTTTGGTTCTAAACCAGAGCAGGTCATGCTTGGTTTAAAAACCAAAAGCAAAACTGAAGCGCTTAAAACAGGGCACGTACTAGCTGTGCAAGATGCCAGCTTTGAAGTGGCAAAGGGCGAAATCTTTGTCATTATGGGGCTCTCAGGGAGTGGCAAGTCTACGCTTATTCGCTGTTTGTCTCGTCTGATTGAGCCAACATCTGGCAGTTTTCTGTTAGAAGGCGAAGATGTTTTTAAAATGAACGAGCTCGCTCTGCGTGACTTACGCCGCCACAGGCTCAGCATGGTCTTTCAGCACTTTGGGCTTTTGCCGCATAAGCAAGTCATAGATAATGTGGCTTACGGGCTCGAGGTTCAAGGCCTAGACAAAACCAGCCGTCACCAAAGAGCCAAAGAGGTGCTTCATCTGGTTGGGTTATTAGGCTGGGAATATCACTACCCAAGTAATCTCAGTGGGGGCATGCAGCAACGTGTGGGCATAGCTAGAGCGCTGGCGGTCAATCCTGAAATTTTGATGTTTGACGAGCCTTTTAGTGCGCTTGACCCGCTTATTCGGCGAGATATGCAAGATGAGCTTTTAAACTTACAAAAGCAACTTCAAAAAACCATTTTGTTCATTACCCATGATTTTCTCGAGGCGGTCAAACTGGGTAACCGCATTGCCATTATGAAAGATGGGCAAATTGTGCAGATTGGCACGCCAACTGAAATCGTCATGCACCCTGCCAATGATTATGTGCGTGAGTTTGCCAAAGACGTACCCAGAGCTAATGTTTTGACGGTAGCCTCAGTTATGGATAAAGCTAGGGCCATCCATGACCCAAATGAAAGTAAGCTTGAGCACTCTAATGAACCCATCCTCTATCTTAAAAATACAGACGGAAGCTGCACTCATTTTCTAGCCAAAGATGATGACTATGAGACAAAACATCCTGTTAATCTATGCCTAAGACCTGATGTCACCCTAGGGGTTGCTATGGCGCAAGTCGCGAGTTTGCCTTACCCCGTTCCCGTTGCCCAAAATGGCCAACTTCTGGGCACGCTTGACCGCTTGGATGTCATGCTTGCCTTAGCCGACTATGAGCCTCGCACCTAGCCAATCGTTAAATAAAGCTCAAACAGCCTCACTGAAATGGCTGCACGGATTTGTCTTATTAAGCCTGGTTTTTATCTTGCCTCTTCTTTTATGGCTGAATCACACTAACTTAACTACCTTTCCTGAAAGCTGGAATTTTCATTTACACGAGCCGATTGACAGGTTTCAGACCTGGGTCATTGGTCATAGGGCAAATCACCCTGCCTTTGTTTATGGTTTCAACCCCGTAAAAGATGGCTTAAATGCTGCCGTCAAAGGCTTAGAGAATGCCCTGCTCGAGTCTCCCTGGTTGGTCATTATACTAATTGCCTTTTTTCTCGGTTTAAAAGCAAGGGGCTTAGGTTTAGCGCTTTTTTCGGCAGCGTCTTTTTTATTTATGGGCCTGCTTGATCTCTGGCAAGAAAGCATGCAAACGCTAGCGCTTATGGGCGTAAGTGTCTTTATCTCATTACTTTTGGGTATTCCTCTAGGTATCTTTTCGGCACTTTCGGATAGGTTTAAAGCCTTTTTGCGACCCCTATTAGACATTATGCAGACGTTACCAGCCTTTGTTTATTTGATTCCTACCGTGCTCTTTTTTGGCATTGCCAGAGCGCCAAGCGTGATTGCTACGGTTATTTATGCTTTAGCCCCCGCTATTCGTTATACCGATTTAGGCATTAGGCAAGTTCCTAAAGAAACGCTTGAGGCTGCCAGAGCTTTTGGGTCAACAAGGCAGCAAATCCTGGTTAAAGTTCAGCTTCCCTTGGCGCTGCCTCAAATCGTTGCTGGTATCAACCAGACCATCATGATGGCGTTTGGCATTGTGGTGATTGCCGCGCTGATTGGGGCCAATGGGTTAGGAAAAACGGTGTTGCAAGCTTTGCAACGTTTGCAAGTAGGTCGGGGGCTCGAGGCAGGTCTAGCTATTGCCCTTATGGCAATTGTACTTGACCGTATCAGTCATGGCTTTTCAAAACCTAAAATGCAACTAAGTTCGGGCTTAAAACGATATTTGCCCACCGCAGTTTTTATCCTAAGTTTAATAGTTCTGTTTATCCTCAAAGGCTTTTATCCTTTAAACGACTTTCCCGAAAACTGGCACTTTGGCATTGCTAAACCCATTGATAGCTTTGTCATCTGGGCACGCGATAATCTTTATCAAATAGGCAACTTACCCTTAGGTACAGGGCCCTTTAGCGATTTTCTGGTGATTTATGGCATCAGACCGCTCAACTGGTTTTTTCAAAACTGGCTGGTTTGGCCCTTATTTGTGGCAACTGCCGTCTATCTTGTGAATCTGATAAGCGGCTGGAAACTGGGCTTATTTACCCTCCTTGGTCTGCTGGGCATTGGCTTTTTGGGTATGTGGGAACCCATGATTATTAGCCTGTCGCAAATTATCGTGGGTACGCTCCTTACCGTAATACTGGCACTGCTTTTGGGCATCTGGTCAGCCCAGAGTAATCGGGTGAAGCGAGCGCTCGAGCCTTTCCTAGATATGCTGCAAACCATCCCCTCGTTTGTTTACCTCATCCCTGTCATTATGCTTTTTAATATCGGCTACATCCCTGGCATTATGGCCTCTATTCTTTACGCCTTGCCTCCTGGCATCAGGCTGATTGACTTGGGTATCCGTGAGGTAAATAGCTCGAGCATTGAAGCAGCCAAAGCCTTTGGCTCAACAAGATGGCAAATCTTGCGCCATGTGCAACTTCCTCTGGCTTTACCAAGTATTATGCTAGGCATCAATCAAGTTATTATGATGATTTTAGCGATGGTCGTTATTGCTGGACTGGTAGGTAGTGGGGGATTAGGTTTAGAAGCTGTAACAGGGCTGGCAAAAAACCAGACGGGTCGGGGCATAGAGTCAGGTTTAGCCATTGTGTTACTGGCTATGATTTTAGATAGAACTATTCAGAGCTGGGCACATAAACAGCAACACCACTAAACCAGGTTCTCTTCGACCTATATAATCAGGCATGTCTAGCCTACCTAAGACCTCGCTCAGTCCTAGTCTTACTATCTCTAAAGTAGTTACCGGTCTCTGGCAAATTGCCGATATGGAAAAAGATGGTCAGCAGCTCGAGCTAAAAAAGCTTGCTGATGCCATGCTGCCCTATGCCCAAGCAGGTTTAACAAGCTTTGATATGGCTGACCACTACGGCTCAGCCGAAGATATTGCTGGCCTTTTTTCTGAGCGTCACCCTTCGATCAAGGTTCAAAGAATGACCAAATGGGTTCCTACCCCTGGCCCTATAACCAAAGCTGAAGTACGTCATGCGGTTGAGCACTCACTAAAACGCCTCAAAACTGAGCAACTTGACATGCTGCAATTTCACACCTGGACTTACACCGACCCTAGTTGGCTTGACTGCTTGTTCTTTCTACAAGAACTCAAAGAAGAAGGTTTGATTGCTAACTTGGGTCTAACCAATTTTGATACGGCTCATCTTAATATGGTTTTACAAAGTGGCATTGAAGTTGTTTCAAACCAACTAAGCTTTTCACTCATCGATCAGCGTGCCGCTGGCGCTATGAGCGAGCTTTGCCTGAAGCATGGCATAAAACTATTGGCTTATGGAACTTTAGCGGGGGGGCTTTTAAGTGAACGCTGGCTTGGTCAAGCTGAACCTGATGCGAAAGCCACCTGGTCACAATCAAAGTACAAACGCTTTATTGATGTGGCAGGAGGTTGGCAGGTTTTTCAAGAGCTTTTAAGAGTGCTAGATGAAGTTGCAAAAGATCAACAGGTTTCTATAGCCAATCTAGCTTCTCGCTTTATCCTCGAGCAAAGTGCTGTCGGTGCAGTCATCATTGGCGCACGTTTGGGCAGCAGTGAGCACCTTGCCGATACTCTTAAACTTTTTGATTTTTCTATCAGTGGTAAAAACAAAGAGAAAATGGCTACTGCCTTGCAAACCCTCAACGCCATTCCAGGTGATTGCGGCGATGAATACCGAAAACCGCCCTTTTTAACGGCTTCTGGTGATTTAAGTCATCATCTCGAGTCTTTTCCAGCACCTTATAAAGTCAAAGTTATAAAAGATAAAACGCATGCTCTTAGCGGCACCATTTGGGAGGATTTAGCAGGCTACTCAAGAGCTGTAAGGCAGGGCAAGCGCATCTTGATTTCAGGGACAACAGCTACACACAAAGACCGCGTGATTGGCGGCAAAGACCCTGCCGCACAAACACATTTTGTGATTGATAAGTTTGCTGGAGCACTTCAATCACTCGGTGGAAGCCTAGATGATGTGATTAGAACTCGAATTTACATTAAGCATATGTCTGACTGGGAAGCGGTTGCCAGAGCGCATGGTGAACGCTTTAAAGAGATTTTGCCTGCTAATACACTTATAAAAGCTGATCTAGTAGGTGATGAGTATTTGGTTGAAATAGAAGCCGAAGCAGAAGTAGCTTAGAGCTGCACGACGCCTTCTGCTTTGGCAAGTGCCTTATCAAAAGTTCCTAGTGGGCTATGACCTGCTTTTCTTGCCGTTTCTAAAATGAGATAATCTGTGAGACCGACCTTGTCATTGGCACGAAATTGATTGAGGGCAAGGCTAACGGCATCAGCATCTTGTAAAACAAGCTGAGCGTGCTCTAAAAGCATATCAACAGCTAAGGCAATGGCTCCAGCATCAAGATCATAGACAGACTCGAGCACCCATATTGTCTCAGTTAAGACAAGGCTAGATACACATGCACCTTTTGCAACAAAAGCTTCTGCCTTTGCTACTTGTTTCTCATCATCTCTGGTTAAGAGCCTAACCAGTACATTAGTGTCAATTGCCTGCATACTTTTGCTTTATATACTGTTTAATACCTTCATTAATAGCTTCCAAAGATTTCGCTTCTGGAGGCGTTTTAAATAGCGCCTTATGAATATCCAGCGAAGAAAATTTATGAGCGCGTTTAATCGTGATTTCTCCCTGAGCATTTTCATGCCACTCGAGCACCGCTCCTGGAGTCAAACCAAGTTTTTTTCTAATTTTTGCAGGGACAGAAATCTGTCCCTGTGACGTCAATTTTGATTCCGCAATAGCCATACTTAAAGTTTAGCATAGTGCTGAGGTTTTGCATTACCCCAGTAATGCATTTAGTCAATTACAATCAATTCTTGAAACCCATTGGTCAACTTTTCGCCGCCATTTGGTCTGGCCACTACCACATCTTCAACTCTGGCCGAAAAACTATTTAGCTGCGTAATGCTCGGTTCAATGGTAAAAAGCATGCCTTCTTTTAAAGGCGTTTCATCACCTGCCATTAAAAAGGGGCGTTCATGAACATCTAAACCAATCGCGTGACCCAAGCGGTGGCGAAACTCTGGGCCATAGCCGCCTTCTACTATGACAGCTCGAGCCGCTTCATCGGCCTGACTGGTCGTGTTCTTACCAGCTTGCAAAGCCGCTATACCTGCCGCCTGCGAAGCCATAATTAAACGGTAAACTTCCTTGGCTTCTTTGTTAGGTTCTCCAAAAAAGACAGTACGCCCGTAGTCATAGCAGTAGCCATCTAGAATCGCACCAAAATCAAACAAAATAGAAACAGGCGGGGTTAAAACGCGTTTCCAGGTATTAAGACGATCCCCAAAAAGGAGGGGGTGATTAGGGCCAGAGTTATACAGTGAGGTAGTAAAAGAGGGGCCTAAGGAACCATGTTTTCTTAGCTGATAATCAACCTCAGAAACAATATCGAGTTCCGTCATACCAAGCTCGAGCTTTTTAATAACTTCGCCAAAAGCCTTTTCTGTAATCTCGCCAGCTTTTCGCATAACTGCAATTTCTTCTTCCGTTTTAATCGCGCGCAAAGGTTGCAAAATATCTGAGGCAGACACAAAGCTTACGCCTGGGGCTAAGGCATTAAATTCGCTGACCATTTCCCCACTGGTCTCGCGACCTATGGCAACCTTGGCATGCTCAGGTAAAGAAAATTCTTTAATAAACCCTTTGACCATCTCTCTTGGGTCGGCAAAATCACTTAAAACACGTATGTCTACACCCTTAAGGTTGGCGAGCCCTCCAAGCTCGGCACTCATACGTGATAAGGCAAGAATGGGTTCTTTGTCGGGGCTTAACCAGGCACCCTCGAGCCAATCGCCTGGGTGAATCACTGCGCCAAAATTAGGAATGTCTCTGGGTACACCTGCTAAATATTGTAAATCCGCAGAGAGAGGGAAAAAGGCCAAATCAGCCTTACCTGCCAAATGTTTTTGAAACGCTTCCAGTCGGTTTCCGTAATCCATAGCCACATCCTTTTCTAATCTGTTAGTATACAGTCTATTTCTAGTACTTCTTAGGAGGATAGGTATGCTCAATCGGTTCTTTACAAAGTTCACGCTTTCGGCTGTCTTGTTAGCTATGGCCCTTGGAATTGCCCTGGCACAAGATGAAAAGGTGATTGTCATTGGTCATGCTGAAGTGGCGGAAGCCTATGACCCAGCCCACGCCTACAGCCCAACAGGTGGAATGGTTAACCGTGCTACTTATAGCACCTTAGTAACCTTTCCAGATACTGATGCCAGCTCAATAGAGCCACTTTTGGCAAGTTCCTGGACCATTTCTGATGACGGCTTGGTCTACACCTTTATGCTCCGTGATGATGTCAAGTTTGCCAATGGTGACCCTATTACGGCTGAAGATGTGGTTTTTTCAATCAACCGTCTTAAAAATGTCAAAGCGCAGCCTTCTTTTTTAGCTGACCCGATTGTCAGTGTTGAAGCTGCTGACGCCTCGACCGTTAGCATTACGCTTTCAGAAGCTCGCCCTTCTTTCCTATCAGAATTAACCAACTCAGCCTTCTCGGTACTCAATGCTGAAGTGGTTATGGCCAATGGTGGCACTGACGCTGCTGACGCCGCAGAAACCGATAAGGCTATGGACTACCTTGACCAAACTTCAGCTGGTAGCGGGCCTTATATGCTCGAAAGCTGGAAACCCCAAGAAGAAACCGTGCTGGTTCGTAACCCCAACTATTGGGGCAACGCGCCTTACTTTGACCGCGTGATTATTGTCAATATTCCAGAAGCCGCTACCCAAAAAGTCGCGCTCGAGTCTGGCGATATTGACCTTGCGACTGACTTAAGCCCTGACCAGGTTGTAGGGCTCGAGGGTAATCCTGATATTGGCATTTTTAGAGGCCCAGGTAGCGCCACGCACTTTTTGCTTATGAACCGTGACCCCGAAATTGGTGGCCCTATGGCGAACCCACTGGTTGCCAAAGCCGTGCGCTACGCACTTGATTATCAGGGCTACCGAGACCTCTGGGCAGGTAGCGTTACCCCAGGCACCAATATGTGGATTGGTTTGGCAGGTGCTTATGGTCAAGATAAAGCCATCACCCGTGATCTTGATATGGCAAAAAGCCTCATGGCAGAAGCAGGCTACGCAGAGGGTTTTGAAACCACGCTCAGCTACCCTGACTTTACTTTTAATGGCGTAAACCTGAGTACCAATGCCCAAAAAATTCAGGCTGATTTAGCTGAAATCGGCATTACCGTCAACCTGAATCCAGGTGAAGTGCAGGTATCGTTAGAGGAATACCGCAATGGTCAGCAAGGCTTTGGCTACTGGTTCTGGGGCCCAGACAAACTTGACCCCGTAGATTTTCTCGAGTTCTTACCTGGTGGTAAAGTGGCGACTGACCGTACCAAATGGACCCCCGAAATGGCACCTCAAGACATTCTTGATCTGATTGCTCAGGCAAAAGTTGAGTCTGATGCCAGCGTTAGAACTGACATTTTTAACAAGCTTCAAGATTACGCGCAAGCAGAAGGTGCTTTTGCTCCCTTTAATGTGCCTGCCGTACAAACCGCCTTCCGCTCCAACATTAAAGGTTATGTCTGGCATCCACAGTGGAGCCTAGACGTCGCTCTACTCAGCCGCACCGAATAATAAATCCCCTCTAGCTCCCCTTTAAAAAAGGGGAGAACCACCTTTCCCCCTTTTTTAAAGGGGGATTAAGGGGGATTCTTAATGCCACTTTATCAATATCTTTTTAGACGTATTCTTTTTTCCATACCGCTACTTTTAGGCATTACGGTGGTCGCCTTTCTTATTGCCAATGCGGTTCCTGCCGACCCTATTAATGCCAATTTGCCGCAAAACGCCCTGAATAATGAAAAGCTGGTTACTGCCTTTCGGGAAAAATGGGGTTTGGATAAACCGCCTTATATACAGTATTTAACCTATTTAAAAAATTTACTTCGTGGGGATTTAGGCATATCCATTAAGACCAAAAATCCTATTCTAGAAGATATCAAACAGTTTTTGCCCGCAACCTTTGAGCTGGCAACCTTTTCAATTTTGATTGGTCTGGTGTTAGGCATAAGCTTTGGGGTTACTTCAGCTGTTTGGCGTAACTCCTGGGCAGATTATCTGGTCAGGGTCTTTGCGCTCATTGGTGTAAGCTTTCCTGTGTTTTTGCTGGCCCTGGTAGCCCTCTCCGTTTTTCATGCCAAACTTGGTTGGACGGCTGGGCCTGGGCGTTTAAGCTTTTTGGTCAAAGACCCACCTCATGTTACAGGTCTTTTCACGCTAGATAGTTTACTAGCAGGTCAATGGAAAACCTTTCGTGACGCCGTTTCTCACTTGGTTTTACCAAGTTCTGTTTTAGGCATTTTTGTCTCAGGTATTATTGCGCGCATGACAAGGTCTTCCCTATTAGAAGTTTTGTCAAGAGATTACATCCGAACGGCAAGGGCAAAAGGACAGATAGAACCCAAGGTCATTTTGCGCCACGCCCTTTCTAATGCGCTCATACCTGTCGTTACCATTTTAGGTGTGCTTTATGGCAATTTGCTAGCAGGTGCCGTCTTAACCGAATCTATTTTTGCCTGGCCTGGAATTGGGCGCTATGCTTTTAGAGCCTCTACCTCGCAAGATTTCCCAGCCATTATGGGCATAAGTATGCTGATTGCACTTATCTATGTGGTCGCAAATTTCATAGTAGATATTCTTTATTTTCTTATAGACCCACGTATCAGGTACAGTTGAGGTTTTATGTCAAGTGCTGCCCAAGACCTACCTTTAAGTAAGGGGATAAACTCAAAGCTAATAAAGAGCTTACGCAAAAGCCCTGCCGTGATTCTTGGTCTGGTGATTGTGCTTATCTGGATTATTCTAGCTCTAGTTGCCCCCTGGATTGCGCCATTTAATCCGCTCGAGCAACATATCCCTGACCGTTTGCAAGCCCCAAATAGCACTTACCTTCTAGGTACTGACGAACTCGGACGTGATATTTTTAGCCGAGTCCTTTATGGAGGACGCATCACCATTCCTGCAGGCTTGGCGGTCATTGTTATTGACGGCATTTTGGGTTTGTTTATTGGCGCAATTGCTGGTTATCTGGGTGGCATCTGGGATGAGATTATGATGCGCATCACTGAGCTTTTTATGGCTTTCCCTACCATCATTTTAGCAATGGCAGTAACGGCTGCCCTTGGTCCTAGTCTTATGAATGCTGTTTTGGCTCTCGTTATTGTGCGCTGGCCTGATTACGCAAGGCTTACCAGAGGCATTATTATTGAAAACAAAACGGCCGAATATGTCGAGGCAGCCAAAGCCCTTGGGGGAAAAAATCCTTATGTTCTTTTTCGCACGCTTTTACCTAATAGTCTTTCACCTGTCCTTGTTTACGGCTCATTAGATATTGGTAATGCCATTTTGATTTTTGCTGGGCTTAGTTTTTTAGGGCTTGGCCCTGAACCTGCCTCACCTGAATGGGGACGCATGATAAGTATTGGCATTGACTTTTTTGACCAGTGGTGGATGTGGCTGTTTCCAGGTTTAGCGATTGCGGGTCTGGTCATGGCGTTTAACTTTATAGGCGATGGGCTAAGAGATTTGCTTGACCCTAGAATGAGAAC
>JAHEBB010000377.1 GCA_024642575.1 Trueperaceae bacterium
CGGATAATTATGGGTATGCCAGACTCGAGCCTGGCTGGTATAGACAATAGCAAAACCAACTTCAACAGCTTTAAAGGCAAAACTTGTATCTTCATTCATAATCACATGCTCAGGAAACCCCTTTAACTGCATAAACGCTTGCTTTGAAATGGCAGAGCAGGCATTTGAAAGGAAAAAAGTTTTGAATCCCAGGCTTGAGAGTTGCTCTTTAGCTTGCCATCGGTCTTGCTCGGGGTAATTAAATTGTCGAGCAAATACTTCTAAAGGATCTGCTGAGGGTTTCGCTATTTGCCTGGCATAACTTGCTGCTACTCGCTGATCCTTAAAAGGTGCAACGAGGTTTTCAATACAACCTTCATCTGCTGGAAGAACATCCTGTGTCATAAAAACCAATATTTCGCTGTCTGCATAGCTTGCGAGTTCATTGCGTGTTTTTCCATGATCAAACGCCGTCGTTTCGTGAACCTGGCAGCCAAGGCTTTTTGCTAAAGCAAGAGTATTATCTTTTGACCCCGAATCCACAATGATTATTTCGGAAACAGTTTGAGTTTGACGTCTTAAAATAGCAACAAGAGCCGAAAGGTATAGCTCAGCTTCTAAGGTTGGTATAAGAATGCTAACGGTCATAATACTTTACTTAAGCTTAGCCTTGTGCTTGCCCTTAGATCTCTTTTTGCTCTACGTAAAAGTTCAAATACTCCAAGCAATAAAACAAAAAACAAGGCTTTGTAGGAAAAGAAAATCGAGAAATCTCCTGTTCCATAGGTGGTGTAAGCCCAAAGCAAAAGTTGCAAGCATAAAGTAAGGCGTACGATGCTTAGCTGAAAGCATAAAGCATACAAATAAACAACCAACGCTGCAAGAAAGACAGCCGAAAGAACTTGTAACATCACGAGTCCCCGAATACCAAAAACATAAAGACCGATAGCCGGGTATCCCATCGTGAACCTAACTCCTCGGTCTATATAGCTTTGCACACTGCTACTACCGACAAGGTGCATGAGAGTTAGCATGCCTTGAGATAGGTCTTGGAGAGGCTCGAGCGATCGCTCACCCTGTAAAACAGCTAAGTCTGTACCCCACCATACATGCCCTTGCAAGCCTACAGCACGGTAATAAATAGCTTGAAGGGGTCCCCCGGCATATCTTGCGAGATCAGAGTCTCGATAATTAAGAAAAATTAAAAAGAATAGGGCAAACCCAACAAGCGCTATGGCCCAGACATATTTTCTCAAAAAACCTTGCCTTAAATAAGTGGCAAAACTGGGTAAAAAGAAGAAAATAACTGCCAAAAACTGGCCACTAAACTTATGCCCTAAAAGCAACAGGTAAAACAAATAAAGCGCAAACAAGATAGCAATGCCCCTTATCCAAAAACGCTTTTTTAAACTTCTGGGTAACTTGAGTAAAAGGTTAAAGCAGGCCCCCAGCGCCATAGCAATAATTACTGTAAGATCCCCTAAAATCTTTGAGATAATGGGAAATCTTGCATACTGTGACCAAAAATTAAAGCGGTCAATACTCGAAGAAAACAAGGGAATACCTGCTGAAAGAATCAAATTTCCATAGAGTGCAAGAAGACAAGCAAAAACGCCCGCAACTACCATCAGAAAAACCCAGTTCAGCCGTTTCACTTGTTGAAAATTAATAACTAGCCTGTGACCAAAGGCTTCACTGAAAATAAAAAAACATAGAAAAAATAGGGCGTTAAACCCTAGCAATCTCAAAGCAGCGCCAGTTTGAAAACCGTAGACACCTTGTTCGATGATAAAACTACCCGATTCGATATATAAATTTGAAAGAATTGCAAAAATTTGAAAAAACCACAAATAAGAGGTAAATGCAAAATACTTTGATCTCAAGCTTAAAAACACAGCAAGAGCCAAAAAAACAAAGGTGCAAAAAAAAGTCAAAAGAAAATAGCTCAAATAGTTCATAGATCTACTTCCATGAGCGATGCCAGTAGTTGACTGGCAACCTTCAAAGACTTACCCCGATATTTGCTTTCAAATACATCATTAAAGCTCCTTAGTACCGAGGCTGACTCAGGCAGTTCCTTAGCTAAAGTTATTACATCATCTGCTGAATCCAAAGGCTCTATTGACATACTCTGATACCAACCAGCGAATCGTTCACGAATAGCACCTGTAGCAAAAAAGCAGTGCGCAAACCCTAGATAGCCTGCTTCAAAATTTAGCGTTGAAACTGCTGAAACCAGTAAAGAACGGTGGGTTAGAGTCTGCAAAAAAGCACCTCCACTTTTATCTAATACAATAGTTTCATTAAACAAGCTCGAGTCTAGACCTGAGGTATCTCTGGGATGCGGTCGTATGCGAAGCTGAAGCCCTTGTTGACCCTTAACTTGCTTTATGAGCATCAGCAAAAAATCATTTTGTGCTTTGGCTGAAGCTTCATCATTATGCCAACTGAAGGCTTGCATCAAGAAAACAATTTCGTTAATTTCGGCAACTGCTGGCTTGATTATATGATGTTGATCAACGGCTATTGGTCCAACCACATAAACCCGCTCCGCTTTCAAGCCCTTTTTAATTAGCGTTTCTTTGTTACGCTCACCGATCGTCAGTACATAATCAGCCTGATAGGGCGCTAAGTCTTCAAGGATTTGGTGCCCTGGCAGCTTAGATAGTTTTAACCAAAGATTTTCAGAGCTTGAAGTTGGGTGGTTATCATCCGCAAGTAGGCTACGCACATAAGATACAAAAATCGTTTTATTCCAAGATAAGACTCGAGCTAACCTGGTGTAAATTAGCGAAACCCCTGTAAGACAAAGATCAATCTTATATTTATAAATAAGGCTAAGCACATAGAACGCGTTCAAAAATCCGTAAAGGGCTTTAAGAGGCAAAGGAAAAAATTTAAAATTGCCACGTTTTGCCCCAAAAGGCCGAATAAGTTTATCAAAACCTTTAAATTCGTCCTCTTCTTTAATGCCGTAAAGTAATGGAATGGCAAAAAAATAAATTTCAGCCGCATTTTTCATTTTAAGCTCCTGAGCCAAAAGCCTTAAATCATCAAGTTCTTGAAGGTTTTCACAGGTCAATAAAAGTCGCATTAATGGTTAAGATTTCCCGACATTGTTTTTAAAAGCCTTCTACTTAAAATAGACAACACCCCAGCGTAAGTGACCATGGCTAGGCTCGAGCCTAGCGCAATACCCGTTATACCTAAACCCAAACCGTAAAACATGAGGCTAAAGCCTAAACTAAGCAAAATAGCCAGCACCTGTGTGCTCAAATAAAGTCTTTGCTTACGCACAGAATTAAGCCAATTAGCAGTTCCACCCACAAAACTCAGTGCGATGTTGGCAGGTAGAAGAGCTAGAGCTGCCGAAATACCAATAGCATAATCTGGTAAAAATCGCCTCACCAGAAAAGGTATAAGCATTGCACCCACAATGACAGCTAGCGTTGTAACAAGTCCACTCAAGCGGATCTGCTGCAGGGCTACCTCATAGGCTCTCATAGGAGAACCGGTTTCACCTAAGGTGGCACTTATACGAGGATAAAAATACTGAGAAATGGTTAGTGGTAATAAAGAAAAAGTCGTAAAAGTCAAAATTGCCAGGCTATAATCACCCACCTTGTCTGCACCCATAAGGCTACTAATAAGAACTCGGTCAAGGGTTGTTAAAAAACTATAACTTAGGCCTACAATCAAAATTGGTATGCCTATTGCTACTAAATCTTTTAGCACACCACTATGCCAGGCTAAACCAAGATATGAGCGCAGTATCCATAACGATAAAATAATACCCATGACTGAGGCCAGAGCTGTAGATAAAAGAAAACCTACAAGTTGAAGTTGGTAAATGAGGGGCAGAGCAATTAGTAACGCTAAACTGGTAATTGCCTGGATCAGTGAAAAAGACTGAAAAAGCTCGAGCGAACGAAGTAAAGAAAAGCAAGAACCCAAAAATGTCCAGGAGGCGGTCGCCAAAGCTAAACTTATAGGTAGCCACGAGTGGGCAGTGATATCCAGATTTTTTGCACTTGAGTAAGCAACCAAATAGCTTATGATTCCAATAAGCAGACTTCCAACCAGACTACTTAACCAGCTAACCTGTAGCGTTTTTATAAGTAAATCCTGATTTTTTGCACCTTTATAAAAAGGAATATTGCGATTTGAACCATTAATGATGCCAAATTGTAAGGCAGGTGCATAAGTAAATAATAGTTGCCAGAGCTTCCAATAACCAAACAAGACTCTATCAATCAAACTCATGGTTATTAGTTCAGATAACAAGCGCATGGCTTGCAAAAAAGCTGTAGAAAGCGTGAAGCTGACGAGACGTTTTCGTGACATAAGAACCTGAGCAAGTTTAGTTAGCATGTGGGCATTTAACTTAATCAGTAGTATTCAAAAGAGCCCATGAAACTGGGGTTCCTCTTTTTACGGCTTTAGTAACCTTAAGTCCTAATATAGTGTCACGATATTTGGGAGCTAAACCGTATCCCGGGCGTATGGCACGCACATTCTCAGCACTGAGTATGTCACCCGCTTCCAAATCTTTGACAATGTATAAAGACCGTCTAAAGGCCAAAGACTTCAACTCTTTCTCAGTTGGCCCATAGCTAATCTGACCTAAGCTCTGCCAGGCGCGCTCGGTTTCAATAACAAGGGAGTGCAACTCTTCAGGCTCTAAAGAAAAGGTGCTATCCACTCCACCATCTGCTCGACTCAGGGTAAAGTGCTTTTCAATTACTGTTGCGCCTAAAGCCACACTAGCAACAGACACACCAACCCCCATCGTATGATCAGAAAGACCTACTTGAACCTTAAACAAGTCCCGCATATGAGGAATTGTCAGGATATCGGTATTATCCGCCGTGGCTGGATAGGTACTTGTACACTTTAATAGAATAATGTCCTCACAGCCTGCATCTCTGGCTGCACGCACCGTTTCATCAAGCTCAGCAATAGTCGCCATTCCCGTAGAAATAATCATAGGTTTGCCCGTAGCCGCGACTTTGCGAATCAAAGGTAAATCGGTATTTTCAAAAGAGGCAATTTTATAAACGGGCGCATCCAAATCTTCTAAAAAGTCAACCGCTGTAGCGTCAAAGGGTGTACTTAAACAAATAATGTCTAGCTCTTTACACTTGTCAAAGATGGGTTTGTGCCATTCCCAAGGTGTATGGGCTTCCTGATATAAGTTATAAAGGGAACGACCTTTCCAGAGACTACTCAGGTCTTCTATAAAGAACTCACCCTCGCTTATGTCTAGGGTCATGGTATCTGCGGTATAGGTCTGAAGTTTTAGCGCATGCGCCCCAGTTTTAGCAGCCGCCTCAACAATCTCAAGTGCGC
>JAHEBB010000378.1 GCA_024642575.1 Trueperaceae bacterium
ACCCCCGTTATCAAGTTAAAAAAGGTTGTTCCCGAGGGTTCCGCAGATGTATTGGTCAAACTTGAAGGTGTAAATCCAACAGGTTCTTATAAAGACCGTATGGCCTTAGCCATGATCGAAGAAGCAGAAAAACGCGGCGATTTAAAACCAGGCATGACCGTTGTTGAATACACGGGTGGGAGCACAGGCACGTCACTGGCTTTTATTTGCGCGGTTAAAGGCTATACCTTTCATGTCGTTTCATCTGATGCTTTTGCCCAGGAAAAGTTAAAAACTATGCAAGCTTTTGGAGCTAATTTGGAAATCATCAAAAGTGATAACGGGCAAATTACCCCTGACTTGATACCTCGCATGATCGAACGCGCCAAGGAAATTGCAGCAGAAGGCAACACTTATGCTACAGATCAATTTAATAATCAGGATTCCCTCATCGGCTACGCCAATATTGGCAAAGAATTGCTTGAGCAAGTTGATGGCCCTATTACAGCTTTTTGCGGCGCGGTTGGCACTGCGGGCATGGCCATGGGCGTAGCCTCGGTTTTGAAGGCTCGAGCCAAAACCAAAATCGTCATTTTTGAACCTGCTAGCTCGGCGGTCATTTCAACGGGTAAAGCAGGCAAACACCGCGTAGAAGGCATTGGTGCTGGTTTTATTCCTCCCCTTCTAAACAAAGATTTATTTGATGAGGTGCGCGGCGTTGATGAGAGTAAAGGTAGAGACATGGCACGCCGTTTAGCTAAAGAAGAAGGTATTTTTGCAGGTATTTCGAGCGGTTTAAATATTTATGGGGCTACACAACTTGCTCAGGAGTTAGGTCAAGGGCACACCGTTGTCACGGTTGCTTGCGACTCTGGTATGAAGTATCTTGCAGGAGATTTGTATCATTCATCCTAGCTAACCCATCCAAATTATAGCGGCTAACATTGTTTGCGATACCAAGACTGAACCGAACTTGAAAGGTTGACAATGGATAAATCAAGGCATGATGCCTGGCTGAACGGTAAAGCTTATGACGCTTATGTAGGTCGCTGGAGTCGGCTCACCGCCAAGAGCTTTTTATCTTGGTTAGCTATTCCTGAGGGTAGCGAATGGTTAGATTTGGGTTGCGGTACAGGAGCACTGAGTCAAACGATTCTTGAGCATGCATCGCCAACAAGTCTATTGGGTATTGAGCCTTCTGAAGGATTCCTAAGCCTCGCAAAAGAGCAGATTCAAGACGCTCGAGCCACCTTTGCTTTAGGCTCTGGAACGGACATTCCCACAAGAGATACTAAGTTTGATGTGGTGGTGTCGGGCTTTGTTTTAAACTTCATTCCTGATCTTGCTATGGCTTTAAAAGAAATGAAACGCGTCACCAAAACCAAGGGCCTAGTTGCTGCCTATGTTTGGGATTATGCAGATAAAGCCGAATTTATGCGCTACTTCTGGGACGCTGCCGCTTCTCTTGATGAAAAGGCCAGCGAGTTTGATGAAGGGAAGCGCTTTCCCCTATGTAGACCTGAAGCGCTCGAGTCCTCGTTTAATGCCGCTGGCTTTAGTCAGGTTAAGGTAACTGCCTTAGATATTCCGACTGTTTTTAAAAGCTTTGATGATTATTGGCAGCCTTTTTTAGGCGGGATGGGACCAGCACCTGGTTATGTTGCCGCCTTAACGGAGGAACAAAAAGAAGCCCTAAAAACCAAACTGTTTAAAACCCTACCTATAGCAACCGATGGTTCAGTTAGCTTGATTGCAAGGTCTTGGGCTGTAAAAGGACAAATTTAAAGAGAAACCTTGCCGCTTATTTTAGCGGGTGGCTCAGTTTCTGAAGGAAGTCTCTATTCCACTTACCTTTTGCGTTCAACTTTACCGTTAGGCTAATAAGGTGTCTGTTCCTGAAGCACTTGGCTTTCACCCAAATTACACGGCCTGGTTAAAAAGCTTAGAGGGCTACGAAGAGCAAATAGCCTCGTTTAGTTTTTTTCCTGCCAGAACCAAAGGTGAAAAAGTGGAATACGAAGGGAAGTTTAAACCCCTTCTAGACCATTTTAAGATAACTCCTTATAAACATCAGGCAGAAGCGCTTATGTTGACGGAAGCAGGTCAGCATGTGGTGGTTGCTACGCCCACCGCATCTGGAAAATCTTTGACTTATCAGATACCTACTCTGCACGCTTTAGACCATGATAAAACCGCGCTTTACCTCTTCCCTACCAAAGCACTTGCCCATGACCAGCTCGATAAATTAAAGGGCTTAGCCAAATCACAGGGGCTAGATGAACTTATAAGCACCTACGACGGGGATACTCCCACCACTGAGCGCAGCCGTTTACGCGAGCAGGCACGTTGCCTTCTGACCAACCCCGACATGCTGCACTACGGCATCTTGCCCTATCACGATAAATGGGCTGGGTTTTTAAGCAGGCTCGAGTACCTAGTAATAGATGAAATGCATGCTTACCGCGGCGTTATGGGTACGCATGTCGCCAACATTTTGCGGCGACTTTTAAGGCTTGCCTGGCACTACGGCGCAAAACCACAAATCATTGCAGCAAGCGCAACGATTGCCAATCCGAGTGAACATGCCTTTAATCTGACGGGTTTAGAAACAGTTGCTGTGACCGAAGATGCTGGCCCCCGCGCAGCAAGAGAATTGGTCTTTTGGCAACCCCCGCTGGTAAGTGAAAAGGGCGAGGGTCGTCGGCGAAGTGCCAATACCGAAGCGGCGTGGCTGGCAGGTCATTTTGTCAAAGCAGGGCTAAAGAGCATCTTTTTTTGTAACTCGCGTAAATCAGCCGAACTGTTAAAACGCTACAGCATGAATTATCTTGAAAATGATCAGGAAAAGTACTTGCAAACCTACCGCGCAGGCTATACCAGCGAAGATCGGCGCATTATAGAAACGGGCTTTAAACAAGGGGATATAACGGTACTAACCGCCACCAGCGCGCTCGAGCTTGGGGTTGATATCGGCGGTGTCGATGCGGTGGTTCTGGTTGGCTACCCTGGCTCTATGACCTCACTCTGGCAACGTGCTGGTCGGGCAGGCCGCAGCGGCAGTCGGGCACTCACTTTGCTTATTGCAGCTGATGACCCCTTAGATGAATACTATCTCAATCACCCTGATTTAATCACCGAGAGTAAAGTTGAAAAAGCCGTGGCTGATGCCTTTAATACCGAAATTCACCCCCTTCATGTAGCTTGTGCTGCGGCTGAAAAACCCATTCCAGAGTCAGAGGGCTATGTGGCAAAATGGCTCGAGCCAGATCCAAACTCAAAACTGGTCAAACGAAACAGCAAGTGGTTTTACCTGGGCAAATACCCTCACAAACAAGTCAATGTGCGCGGCACAGGCGGTAAACGTATTGTTTTAAAAGATGGCTTTGGTAAAACCGTCGGTATAAGTGATTTTGAAACGGCTCTACGCGAACTCCACTCAGGTGCCGTTTACTTGAGTCAGGGTGATACCTTTCTGGTTGCCAAGCTTGACTTAGAGGCAGGCGTGGCAACGCTATTACCCCATATCGAAGATTACTACACGCAAACCCGCTCCATGACCGATATAGAAGTGATTGACACCGAGTTTCAACTTTATGGCGTAAATATTGGCAGGGTGCGCGTGTCTACTGAGTACACCAGTTTTGTCAAAAAACGCTATTTTCGTGAAACGATTTTGGATGAGCGTCTGCTTGATTTACCGCAAGTCGCCTACACCACTCAAGCTATGTGGTTTGATGTTTCTGAGGTTAAATTTAGTATACCCCCTCAAGATTTGCCCAGCGCTATGCACGCGCTCGAGCACACCCTAATTGGTCTCTTACCTGCTTTTGTGCTTTGCGAACGGGCCGATGTCGGCGGCGTGTCTTACCCGATTTACCCAGCCAACGGTCAACCATTAATATTTATTTATGATGGCTATCCAGGGGGTGTAGGCTACAGCCGTGCTGGAACGACGGTTTTTTTAGACTGGCTTAGCGCCGCTTACGAACTCTTAAAAGATTGCCCTTGTAAATCTGGCTGCCCGCGCTGCATTTTGTCACCCAAATGTGGCAATGGTAATCAGTATCTGGATAAGCATGCTGCTAAGACGCTAGCGTATGAACTTTTGAGCTATCTCAAACAAGTTTATGGAAAGGCTCGAGCGCTAAACTAAGCCTACCTGTAGTAAAAGTTAGATTCCCCTTACCCACCCTCACTCTCAAAAGATCAACACATGGTCATAACAATAAATAGTACGGCTTACACTTGTAACATTACTGGGCCTAAAATGTGAATTTAGGGATCGAACCTAAAGAGCTGCCTTCCACCCTACCCAGAATCCAACTTACCCAGTTGGCGGGTTGTGTTCGCTTCTTTATGAGAGCTACCAAACCTAACTTAAACTAGATCGTTTTTCCAATTAGCCTGCTGAATTAATGAATCCAACTCGCGAAATTCTTTAGCAAACTGGTCAGCCTCATCTTGGATTGCCTTAACGCTTACGGAACTTACAAACTTTATCTCTGATTTGCTGTATCGATCTTGCTTAGGCGTGGCTTCCGCAGCCAGCGCCTTATATGCTGAATGCTTGACTTTCAACACATCTCTACGAGCAAGCGCCTCTACCATTGATAGGTCATTTTCAAGTGAAATACGATTATTCGTCATGTTAATACGAACTATCAAGCTTTCAAAAGACTCTGAAACCCTTAAAAATTCCTTTAACAACTCCATTGGATCTTCGGAGGGAGCTTCGCCTTCCTGATACTTGGCATTTCGGATAACTCTTTCACGCAACTCTTGCAAGCGACGGTTTTGGTCAGCACGTTCCACTAATGCTTCTGCTAGTTTCACTAGAATTCTCCTCAAAGAATAAATGGTCGTTAGTCTATCCCCAAACGCTCGAGCAATGCCTCAATTGGTTTATCGCTAATACGCCTTGTTTCGCAAGCCTCGGTATGTTTGCACAGAGAAATATAAAAAAAGTGCCGACCATTAGAGCCTGCTACTTCTGCCCTAAAAAGCTGCAAAAAGTGGCGGTTACCGCTATGCTGACAAAAATCACAGCAAAGTTGCGTGCTGGCATTGCCCGAGGGCTGCACAGGCGTTAGGTTAATAAGCTCTTTACCTTTAGTAGTACTAATAATAATCGTACCGTCATGATTTTTAAGCATAAAAGCACTGGTTTTAGGGATAAGTTGCTCATGCGTTGCAGGAAAAAACTCGAGCACAATCTCTCTTGCGCTATAGGTCTGCTGTGGTTCGTCACTCACCTTGGTCAACTCCTTTTATCAGCACATTTCAAATGTAATTATAACGCCTCTATTGTCTTTATCAAAGTTATAAGGGCGATGG
>JAHEBB010000379.1 GCA_024642575.1 Trueperaceae bacterium
AGCTGTTGCGGTCAAACGATTTTGAGCGCAACATATCGTCGCCTGCCTGAAAAAAAGGCACACCTTGCGAAAGCATGACAATATCCAGACCTAAATTATGCAAGCGAACTCGGTCAGTTATAGACAAATCAGGCGGCAATTTGTACTGACTAAAATCCCAAAAGGTCTGATTATCGTGTTTGGAAATATAAACAATTTGCTCTTGTGGGTCAGCTGTGTAACCAGCAGGAGAGCCATTGTAGTCAATATCTTTACCGCTTACTAGATTTCCTAGTCTATCTTCAAATTGATAATCGGCAAGATTCCCTGCCAGCCCTAAACGTATTTGGTCGGCTTCTAAAAGCAAACGATCTTTTTGTGCCTCTGGGCTTAAATCAACTTGCTCATTGGATAGCCAATAAGCGCCACTAGCAAACCCTTGTTTACTAATAAGGTCAGTGCCATTATCAAAGGGGCCACCTCCGCGCACTGCGTCACGCAGGCGGTCACTGTACGTTCCTATGCCTGTACCTGCCAGATTAAACTGGGTGGCATTAATGCCAAGCGCATTATTGGCAACTTCCCCAAAATTCCAGCCTTCACCGTAAAGATAAATGCCTTTGCCATCTACGCCATCTTGCTCGAGCGTTAGCCCGTCAAGCGCAGTTCTTAAATGCAGCATATTTGAGACCATATGATGCCCCATCAAATCAAAGCGAAAAGCGTCTACCTTATAGCTTTTTACCCATAGTAGAACAGAGTCAATCATCAGCTTTTCCATCATGGCGTGTTCGGTGGCGGTGTTCTGGCAGCAAGTACTGGTTTCTACAAATCCGTCTTTGTTAAGCCTGTGATAATAACCAGGCACGATTTTATCGAGGACCGATTTTTCATTTTGTCCGCTGCTATTGGTGTGATTGTAAACCACATCCAGAGCCACTTTTAGACCAATATCAGCCAAGCTTTTTACCATCGTGCGAAACTCGAGCGTCCTCTCCTCGGCTTTAACCGCATAGCTACCTTCGGGTACATCGTAGTGGTAAGGGTCATAGCCCCAGTTAAATGCATCTTCATCGCGAATGGCTTCAATGGCCGCCTGGGGTTCTGGAGAAATGGGTTCAACAGGCTCAGGGATGTTGGGTGTTTTCCAGCTTGCCTTATCTTCATTGATGCTGGCAAGATCAAAGGTGGGTAGTAAGTGCAAGTGACTAAGCCCTGCCTGTGCTAAATGAGCTAAGTGCTTCATGCCATTTGAGTCTTTATCGCTAAAGGCAAGGTAAGTTCCCTGGTGCTCAGCGGGGACCGTTGGGTCATTGGCACTAAAGTCACGCATGTGCATCTCATAAATGACGGCATCTTCAGGAGCCTCGAGCCCTTGTTTAAGCAAACTATCCCAACCTTGAGGTTTTTGGCTTGCGTCATTTAAGTCTAAAAATTGACTTTGGCTGCTGTTTAAGGAGAGCGCTACTGAATAAGGGTCAGTAACCAGATTCGTTTCAATTTTGCCTGTAGAGGGTGCAAAGACAGTGACCTCAAAAAGATAATAACTGCCTTTCCAGTCAGGATTTCCCGTTATTGACCAGATGCCGCTGGCGTTGTCTCGGGCCATTGCTAAAATTTCAGCTTTAGCATCAGACGTATGAGCATACCTGTGAAGTTTCACAGTCTGCGCGGTAGGTGCCCAAACCTTTACGCTTGGTACACCTTCTTGCCAACTAAGCCCCAAGGATTCTGGATAAGCGGCGTCGGCATAAAGCGTATCTAGAACGCCAGGAAGTTGCAGATTCGTGGCATCTAAGAGGGCACCACTATTTGTCATAGAGATCGCCACCTGACCCCGAAGCAGGTCAGGAACCTGAGCAAGTTTTTGGTCTAAAAGTTCGGGGATGGCGTCGCCGATACGCAGAGCGCTGTAGCCCGCCAGTTGAGGGAATGTTGCCAGCACGTCAGCGGGTAAACCTGCTTCATCTAGGAATAGCTCGAGCGTGTCGCCCCCTTCAATGCCTGTAGGGCTAAGCTCGAGCCCTGCTTCTGGCGAGCTATGGAGCCAGAACTGGGTACCTGGAATAACTGTACCAAGTTTCCAGGCCAGTAAATCAGGTAAAACCCAGTAGGCTTGCGCCTTGCGTAAATCCCCTGAACCTGCTTCTTGAATATCAGGCTTTTCTAAGTAAAGCGTTGTGCTTCCTGAAATAAGCCAGATTTCATTGCCCATTTCGGCAAGGTCTAAAAACATATCTGGGCCAGGATCTTTTTCATCGCCCTTATGGACGATAAAACCGAGATTTTTTGCTTCCGTCTTCAAATGAACATCCCAGTAAACGCCGTAACCTGTTGAGCCAGTTGGCTCGAGCCCGTTTTCCCAGGTAACACTTTCGGTCGTATCCTCCCAAACATGGAGTTTAAAACCCTCATACTTAGCGTCAGTTCTAAAGTAATGAATGCGGGCGATACCTTCACTTGGGGGAGCCAGTGGTGGACTTGTTAAAATCTCTTCGCTACCTGAGACCAGCCAGATTTCCCTGCCTTGCTGAGAAATCAGCAAAAACCTGTCAGGTTCAGGGTCTTTATAGTCACCTTTATGCACAATAAAACCAACCCGCTCAGCACCATCTTTTAAATGAACATCCCAGTAAACGCCGTAATCATCAGTTCCAGCAATACTCAGCCCTTTTGCCCAGGTCACTTCTTCATCTGAGTCTTCCCAAACATGAAGCTGAAATCCGTCATAAGTAGCGTCGGGTCGATTGTAGTGAATGCGAGCGATGCCTTCAGGCAGGTCCTGAGCAAATGCGACAAGCGTTAGTAAGTAAAAACTGATAAATAGCAGTCGTTTAAACATAGTTCTCCTAAGAGTACGGAATACAAAGACAAGGTTTAAACAGCAGTATTGCAAATTCCTATTCTCGAGGGGTGAAACTTGGGGTACAATTCTCAACTTAGATGACCTTGCATTTACTCTTAACGGCTACTTTGGCTAGTGCCATTGTTGTTATAACGCCTGGACCAGCGGTAGTGGCTGCTTTAAATCTTGGTGCTGCCAAGGGTCGCCGCGCTGGGGCAGGCTTTATTATTGGGCATTTGGCTGGCGATATTGTCTGGTCAACTTTGGCACTTATTGCTCTGGTTGGGCTGAATCTTCTGCCTGCTTTATTCTTTAAAATCTTAGGTCTGGTTTGTGGGGCTTATCTGGCTTATCTAGGTCTAAAAGCGCTTCTTACAAGAAAAAAGGATGAAGCAAGGGTCTTAAGCAATCATCCTCCTATGCTGTTTGGGCTTATCTTTGGTCTTTCAAACCCTAAGAGTTATCCGGTCACCCTCTCTCTATTTGCTGCTTTACTTGGTAGTCAGTTAGCTAATTTAGATTTAAAAAGTGCGCCGCTGTTTTTGGTCTTTTGTTTGCTTGGGTTTATGCTGGCAGATGTTGTTTTAATTTACCTCATTGGTCTAAAAGCCATAAGTGCCTTTTACAAACGCCATCAGCTCTGGGTGACAAGGGCGACGGGGCTGCTGTTTTTGTTTTTTGCCTACGGTATTTTTCGGCATAGTTTAGCTGTCTAAGCGTTACGCATATCAGGAGGGGGAAGCTCGAGCGCTTCTAAGTACTCAGTTGGCTCAAATCCAACCGAGGCATAAATATCTTTGGCAAAGTAATCTGTATCGGCAATCATCACCAAATAATCCACACCGACGGTTTCAAGTCCATAAACACCCACATGGTGAACCAAAGTGCCAGCAATGCCCTGTCTGCGGTAGTCGGGGTGAGTACCTACATTCTGATAGCGTGCCAATTCCCCGTGCCAGAACAGACCCATATGGGCAACCAGCTTGTTATCAAGATATGCCCCGAACCATTTACCTAGTCCTGCATTTATCATTTTGCGATTGTGGTCGGTTTTTTTCTTTAAAAAGCTGCGAAAATCCTCGCCTTCAAAGCCAAACTCCTGATCAACCAGAAGTTTTAGCTCGATGAGTTCGGCAAAGTCCTCATCAGTTTCAAGGGTTCTCATCGTAACTTTTGGATTATGGTTGGCGGGTTTATGTACCGATTTGGCGGTCATAACTACAGAGCGCTCGAGCCTGAACCCTGCGGTTAAAAAGTCCTCTAAAACAGGGCTTTCATCCGACTTGTCCCAGGCAAAAACCATATGCTCGGTTTGTGGGGGTAGACCAATTTCTTTTTGAAATAGTTCGGTCCAGTGCTTAAAATCTCCCTCTTTCGGAGGTTTCTCAAAAAGCAGAAAATTTCCCCACCAATAACTTGGGTTTTCGGGTGTGCGTATACGCAAATAGGAACCTAGGTCAGTGACTTCGCCTTCAAAGCGAGAAAAAATAAGGTCGGTTTGACAACCAAGTGATTGTAGTTTCATTTCATCTCCTGAGTAGTGAAGCAAAGGCTTATACGTTACGGTGCTTCAAAGTATTCGTACTCGTAAAGGGTAGTAAATCCGAGCTTTTCGTAAACCTGTTGCGCGCCAAGGTTTTCAGTAGCAACTTGTAAATAAAGCTGCTTAGCACCTTGCTGCGTTCCCCAGTGAGCAAGGGCTTGCAAGATGGCACTTGCTGCTCCTTTTTTTCGCATTTCGGGCAAGGTTGCCATATTAAAAATGCCGACATAATCGTCTTCAAAAACGCCCAGACCCACGGCAGCCTTTTCACCCTCTATCTTGGCTAGGGCAAAGGCTGAGAGAGGGTCCAAGCGCTCTAGCATCTGTCTGCGGATGTGAGCTTTTTCAGGAGGTGCGTTTTCGGTTAGTTCGTAAAGCTCGAGCCATTCTTTACTTGGTTTTGGCATCAAGTCAACTTCAACAGCTCTACTCGTTTTGTTAGCCAAGTCTGAAATATGTCCTACCTGAATTCTCGCACCAGAATGCCTGCTGTAACCTCGGTTTAAAAGTTCCGAGAGTAAATTCTCGGGTTGGGAAGCAGGGCAAAGTTGAAAACGAGCCTTGACTCCCAGGTTTTTATACCAGTCTTCAGCTCGAGCTATTTTTTCGGTTAAAGGTAGTTTCCCTTTGAACTCTGCCAGTACCGAATTGGCTCGGCGCGTTACGCCGCCGTTGTAGCGCAGCCTCCAGCCGTCATAACTTTCTTTGTGATGGGCAACTAAGGCATTGGCGGCTAAGGTTTCAATGGTAGCAATCTGATTTGCCTGCATGCTTATTCACCTTTAGGCGCTTCTGGGGTTTCCGAGCTTGGGGCAGTTTCAGCAGGAAGGGGTTCGCTGCTGGCCGCGCCTGCTAGTTGAATCTCTGGGAAGGGGTTAGTACTTGCTGTAAGGAGTTCACTTGGCTTGTCCAAAAGGTAGGTATTTACCAG
>JAHEBB010000380.1 GCA_024642575.1 Trueperaceae bacterium
CTACTGGCGCTACCGGTGCTACTGGTGCTGTAGGTCCTGTTGGTGCTACTGGTGCTGTAGGTCCTGTTGGTCCTATCTGTCCTATCGGTCCTATCGGTCCTGTTGGTGCTACCGGTCCTATTGGTCCCGTTGGTGCTACTGGCGCTACCGGCGCTGTTGGCCCTATCGGTCCAGTCGGCCCTGCAGGTGCTAATGGTGCTACTGGCGGTACTGGTCCTGTTGGCCCAGTCGGTCCAGTCGGTCCAGTTGGCCCTATGGGTCCTCAAGGTCCTACCGGTCTCATCGAACAGCCTTATTACAGCTTTATTACAGCTTTCTACGACTTCTGCACGCAGTACAATGCGGCTAACGAAAGTGCCCGTGTTGCAGAGCTCGAGCGTCAAGTAGCAGAACTGCAAGCCCAACTTGCGCAGTATCAAAACTGCACAGTAACTTGTGGTGCTCCTATTCAACCCGCTCCAACTCCAACTGCTCCTGCTAGCGAAAAATAAGTTTTAGTTAGCATTTAAAAGGCGACGCTTAGGCGTCGCCTTTTTTTATACACTTGTGCTATGTCAGACAATTTCAAACGTCTTGAAGAACTTGTCACACTCAATAAAATCGGAAACATTTTAAATCAAAGTGCTAGCTTTTCAGAGGCCATAAAACCTGCTTTGGACAGTTTAGTTAGCTTGGCTGAGCTAAGCACTGGTTGGGTCTTTTTAAGCAATGTAGACTCTGGGGATAGCCATAGAGGCAGTTTTAGACTTGAAGCCGTTACCGGTTTACCCCCTGCCTTAAGTGCTGAGAACTGCTTAGCTCTTTGTGATGGAGGCTGCGAATGCCAAAGTTTATTGAGCAAAGGCAAACTTGATCATGGCGTAAACATGGTCACTTGCAGCCGTTTGCGTGATACCGAGCTTGATACCTGGGGTTTAGATGTGCATGCAAGTATTCCTCTCCTGGGGAAAAATGGCCCCGAAGGAATTTTAAACCTCACGGCAGCAGGCAATACACGCTTTGATCAAGAGACCTTAAGTTTCTTTACTGCGGTGGGTCGTCAACTTGGTACAGCTTATGACCGTTCAAAACTTCAGGAAGAACAAACGCGCGAAACCCGCTATCTGGCAATGCTAGAAGAGCGGCAGCGTCTTGTCACAACTCTACATGACTCGGTAGCACAACTGCTTTTTGCAGCCGATCTTTCAGCTCAGGTTGCGCAAAGTGCTCAGTACAATCAACAAAAAGAAGCAGCGTTAAGCCAGACAGCTTCGCTGATTCAAGATGCACTCAATGAATTGCGCAGCTTAGTAGAAATAAATCGAAGCACAGAACTTTCTGGAGGCTTAAAACCAGCTTTAAAACGCCTGGTCAAACGTACTGCCTCGAACGCTACCCTGCACCTTGAGGCCGATGACCTTGACTTAAATGTAGAAAAGGCAGATATGCTCTTTAAAATTACTCAAGAAGCCCTACAAAATGCCATTAGACATGCTAATGCCAGTCATATTTGGATACGTCTTAAACAAACAGGTAAACAAATAACTTTAGTGGTGAAAGATGATGGAAAGGGTTTTAAACCAGAAACGACTGCTTTGGGGATTGGCCTAAGCTCAATGAAACTTAAGGCAGAGCAGCTGGGGGCCAAATTTGAACTAAAAACAAGGGTTGATCACGGTTCAAGCATCGAGATAAAACTATGAAACCCGCAAGCTTAGTCCTAATTGACGATCATCCGATAGTCCTAGAGGGCTTAAAAACCTTTCTAAATTTGCAAGATGACCTTAACGTAATAGCGGAAGCAGGTAATTTGAAAGATGGGCTCGAGCGGGCAAAAACCCATCAACCTGACCTTATTATTTTAGATTTACAGCTCCCCGATGGCAATGCACTCAAAGCCTTAGCACGTTTTAAAGAGTACGCCCCAAAGGCAAAAATTCTCATTCTCACCAGCTATCTTGATGATTTTTGGGTGCAGGAAGCTATGCAAAAAGGCGCTTCAGGCTATGTACTTAAACATTCTGGTCCAAGGGCTCTTTTAGACTATATACGCGCAGCTCTACGCGGTGAACATCCCTTAGATCCAACGGCTTTAAATGCCTTGACTAGCCCTAAAGTTAACCCTCTACACGATTTGACACGCCGAGAAAAAGATATTTTAAGGCTAATTGCTAAGGGTTTAAGCAATAAGCAAATTGCTACAGACCTTGACATTAGCGAGAAAACCGTAAAAACGCACGCAACCAGTATTTTTGCCAAGCTAGGTGTAAGAGACCGAGTTCAAGCAGCTCTGTTTGCCAAAGATTTAGACCTTTTTTAGAGCAGCATTGTCAAGCTCATTTTTAGAGGCTAGTCTCCAATTACCCAAGAGTGCGATTCGCGCGCCAAAAAATGAAGATCAAAATAACTAAAGCTGAACAAATAATACCTACATCCTTTGACTAGGTAAAACCCGCACTCGTTAAAATTCAGAGGTATCAAGCCAGATGGTTACAGGGCCCTGGTTAAGTAGACGCACATCCATATTGGCACCAAATTTACCCTTGGCAACCCTTAAACCCTCTTGCCTCAAGCATTCACTAAAGTACTCATATAAAGGCGTAGCATGATCAGGCTGAGACGCAGCAATGTAGCTGGGGCGGTTACCTTTTCTGGCATCAGCATAAAGTGTAAACTGACTTACCACTAAAGTCTCCCCTTTAAGATCAAGCACACTTAAATTCATCTTGCCAGCATCATCGTTAAAGATTCGCAGTTTGGCAACTTTAGCAGCAAGCTTTTTAGCCTCAGTTTCAGTGTCAGATGGCGTAACGCCCAGCAAGACCAGTAGACCTTTGGCGATTTCACCTATTAACTCGCCATCAACGGTTACACTTGCCTCACTAACCCGCTGAACCAGAGCCCGCATCAGTTGAGCCTCCCGTCAAGGTTTTTAAGCGCTTCGCCAATGGTTTGCTGAGCACTGAGTAAGGCTTCTCGCTCAGCTTCATCAAGATTACCTGCGGTTTTTTCGTGAAGCATACTGAGTAGCTCGAGGCTTTTTTCTGCGGTTCGGCGTGCCAGAATGCCATCTTTGGCAAGGTGACGCGTCATGGGGCTAAATTCTTCTCCTAGAGATGCTTGCGCTGAACTTAAAATGGAATTTACCAAACCCATAAAATGTTTGTTAGGCATTTAAAAAAGCGCATCCTGCTGAGCGTTGTCAATAACCAATTTACCTTCTTTAGAGCCCAAAGAATCTAGGCTTTCTTTAAGCTTTTTCATGTCTTCCCACATTTGCCACTTGGGGCTGCCTTTCTCACGACTGGGATTGCGAAGCAAATAAGCCGGGTGATACAGCGGATAGATTTTAACGCTGTGCCAGTCAAACCAGTTACCATGAAGCTTGGTTATACCGTCTGTCGTTTTTAGAAAATACTGAGTAGGTACGTTACCCAAAGTCGCAATAATCTGAGGCCGAATAAGTTTAATTTGCTCTAAGAGCAAGGGTTCACTTGCCTGAACTTCTTGCTGGTTAGGGTTGCGGTTACCCGGTGGGCGGTACTTGACAATATTGGTGATATAAATTTCATCTCGGTGCAACTTGACACTTTCTAAAATTTTATCCAAGAGCTGCCCAGCTCGCCCGACAAAAGGCCGCCCACTCAAATCCTCATCTTCACCAGGACCCTCGCCAACAATCATAAGCTTGGCATCAGGGTCACCTTCACCAAAGACCAAATTATTACTTAAATCCTCGAGCCCAGCAGGCTTTGCTGTTTCAGCTGTCAAAGCTTCTAGTTGTTCTAACGTCACAATAGTCTCCTGCTGTTTTTTACCTTATTTTGCAAGGAAAACACAAGAGCTTTAAGGCAGCCCTAGCAGTCTAAAGTGTTATTAAGCTAAAGGCTCGAGCCTAGGGAAAACCCAACTGAGCCTGAGATTTCCCTGTTTTTAAAATGTTAACGTCGGCCTCTTATTGAAGGATGGGCTATCTCCTCAAGTCACAACAGCAGGCTTAAGCGCCTGACTCAAACGCATTCTAATGCTGTGACTGCGCCAGAATAACCAGAGCACCTGAGCAATATTTCCTATCAAAAAGGCAATTACACCCATAATTAAACCTGGGAATAGGCTCGAGCGCACCCCTAAAACAAGTAAAACTGCCGTAATAACAAGCGACAAAACAACCGCCTCGGTCACAAATCTCGTTTGTCCGCTAAAAACAATGACACCCTGATATAAATTTTGAAAGATCGCAAGCACAGGCCAAAAAATGCATAAGACCAGAGCAGGAATGGCCAAAGCCGCCAGTGAATTATTAAGACCTGCCAGAACCTGGAAATAAAACTGACTAAGCGGGGTCAGCGCAATAGCCGCCATAAAAACAGTAAGTAAAGAGCCCAGCAAGATAGCAAAACGAGTTAAATCGTTAAAGCTGGCTGTTTTCCCCTTAAGCGCACTTACAACAACTTCATTGTAAGCAAAACCAAAACCCCTGAACAAAAACACAAAAGAAATAAGCACAGGCCAAACCGCAAGTGAGTTTAGAGCTTCAGGCATACGGCTTAACGCGGCACTTCCTAACGGCTGGGATATTAGGAGCAAAAAGCTGGTCAGGGCCAAAGGCACATAAAATTGGTTAAAAGCCGACCAGCTTAACGCATTCTCCTGCACAGGCGGTAACTTCATCTGGATGATGGGTTTTGCTCGCCAGGCGACAAAAATTGCCTCAGTCAAAACGCCTGAGCTAATCCCGGTAGCCGCAACGATAATACCTGGATAGCCTAAAAAAGCCATGATTCCCATAGCGCTAAGGCTAGCCATTAACCGAAAAAATGTGCCCAGGCTAATTGCTTTAGCATCTCCGTAGCGCAGCAATACACCTTGCTGAAACCTTCTGTGGGCAATACTCCAGGTCCAGGGAAGTAAGATCATAAGCCCCCAGCGAGACGGTTCAATGATTTCGGCTGGAGGATTCAGTGCTGCAACAATCACAATGTCATAAAGAGGGGTAAACGCCAGAAGCGCGTGACCAACGGTTATAAGCGCACTGGTTATCATCATAAAGCGGTACATAAGTCTATAAGCCTGTTGGTGATCACTCAGTGCGGTTGAAGCTGCCAAAAGCATAATGATGGGCGACTCGATTATAAGTGCAACGGGGAACACCACCCCACCTAAGGCAGCTAAATGAATCGTTGGATGTGCCAAGCGAGCAATTATGGCATTGATGAGAGGTTGCTCGAGCCCCATAAAAAGCCAGCTGAGCGCCAAGGGCCACCAAATTTTAAGAATACGACTTAGGATAGGTGATTGCACCAGAAAATCCTATCAG
>JAHEBB010000039.1 GCA_024642575.1 Trueperaceae bacterium
TTACACAAACAGGAAATCAGGTCAGCGGAACACTGAGCGGAAGTGCCACAGGTTCCTTTGAGGGAACTTGGGATGGCCAGGTAGCCACAGGTCTTATTAACCTAACGATTGACGGCTCGAGCCTGACTTTAGCGTTTGGCATAGAGCCAAATGAAACAGGTCTGATTCTGGCACTGGCTGAAATTGATCCTCAAACTCAAGAAACCAAAATGGACACACTCACCTCATTTGAGTACCAGCGCATTGCTCAAAACCAAAACGCTAATCCTTTAGCTGCAAATCCACTTAACCCCAATCCCCTTACCCAACAAGCTCGTTTTGCTGGCACCTTTAGCAATGAAAATTTAAGTCTCAGCCTGAGCCCTAGTGCAAATGGTTACGAAGGCAGTTTGGTCGTATCAGGGCAAAGTTTTTCTGTTTCAGCGCAGGAGCAAGGTGATCAACTTATAGCTACCTTTGGCTCAGGGTTTAGTTTTAGTGCCAGTTTACAGGGCAACACGCTTACCCTCACCAGTGACGGCGAAAGTTATCAGCTCGAGCGTCAGGGTAATGCAGTAAACCCCAATCCCTTAGCTAATTCAAGCAGCCCAAGTCAGAACCTAGCAGGCAGTGAAATTCAGGCCAACAAACAGTATCAAGCAGGTGAGCAGATAAGCTCGAGCGTTACAGGTGTCAGTTTTACGATTCCTCAAGGTTTCATCGGGGCTTATGAACCCAATGAGCAAGTTTTTGGGCTAATTGCCCAAGATCAGTCTAGCCTTATCCTTGTAGAAGCAGCCTCCAATGCGACCGCCAACGAACTAGCAAGCGCTGTACTTGAAGAAATTGTTGTCTCATTTGGCGAAGATGCCCAGGCTTCTTTGGTCGCTGATCCAACTCAGCAAGGCGATATTCTGCGCATAACTTATAACATCAATGGTTCAACGCTTCACGCAGCAGCCCGTCAGGGCAATCAAGGGAATGCGCTGGTCTTTGTTGGCTATAGTGCCAATGCAAATATTAGCCAGATGGTTGACGAGCTTATTGGCTCGAGCACACTAAGCTCACCCCAAACCGACAATGCCCCACTAGCCCTGGGTGGAACTGATTTTTACAGCAATAGTAACAGCAATTATTTTAGTCCTGGCGGTGTGGGTGATGGCAGCATGGCAGGCTCAACCGAGCGTTACTACACCTTTTGCAGCAATGGTAGCTACGGCTTTCAGTACAGCTCTGAAACGTTTATGTCAGTTGAAGGTGCCGGCAGCATGTCTTCTACAGACGGTGACACCCATCAAGGTGAGTGGCATTTAACGCGTACTCTCATGGGTGACCTAAGCCTCATTTTAAAAGCCCGTGATGGCAGATTTTTTGCCCCAAAGCTCGAGCAAGTCCCTGAAGGATTTGTGATTGATGGTTATTTGTATCAGGCTTCTGGCAGTCAGCAGTGCAACTAAAGTCACCTCTAAACAATTTTGATAATGAATTTGGAGGCATCGAAAATGTAATGATCATGTTCCAGAGCATTAGCGAAAATTCAGCACTTGCTGAAATCGGAATTTTTCTTTAAACAGACAGGATAAAGAGAATCGCTCGAGTCTTATTTTGCAAAAGGGAAATAAGGATTTCCTTAGCCTAAATAGTCCCAGGATGACTATCCTGGTTTTGCATTATTTGTGCAAATTTCTCATTGAAATCTCACAGTCTCATAAAGGACATCTTTAGGTATGCATATTCTTAAACGCGGATGTTCTCAGAAGGGGCTAATGTGAGACAACTTCTAATTTATGTTTTTATGAGCTTGATACTTTCTGCATGTGGACCTGGCTCTACCAATAATATAAAAGCGAACCAAGCACCTATTGCGGTTTTTAGTACCCAAATAACAGATCTCATTGTCAGTTTTGACGCTACTACGTCTTCAGACCCCGATGGCAGTGTTGTAACTTACCTCTGGGATTTTGGCGATGGCAGTAAAGGCGAGACAAGCCTCATTAGTCATAGCTATACCAGCGCGGGAACTTACACTGTCACGCTTACCGTGACAGATAATGGTGGACTTAAACACAGCGTAAGTCAAAAACTTGTTTTGACAAAAGGTGGAGGAAGCATTTCAGGAAAAATCATTTTGAGTGCAAGCACCGTTGAAGATGCAAGTAAGTCAGGGCTTTTGCCCTCATCAGGTATAGACAATATGCCTGAAACCAATATTGTCGCAGGCGAGATTTTGGTGGGCTTTAAACCTGAACTTGCTCCTCTGAGCACTTTACCCTTAGAGGTCGCCAGCACTCCCTTTAGACAAGTTCGCAGCCTAGCACTAGTAAATACCCGTCTTTACCGTGCTGAGGGTTTAAGTGCTTCTGAAACCCTCCAACTGGCAAAGTTGCTGGCTAAGCGCTCAGATGTACGTTACGCTGTACCCAACCGCCGCTTTTACCCTTCTGCTGTACCTAACGATGAGTTTTATAGTTTCCAGTGGCACTACAACGCGATTAACTTACCGCAAGCCTGGGACATTACCAAAGGCAGCTCGAGCACCGTCATTGCTGTTATTGATACAGGTATCCTACCCCATCCTGAGTTAGAAGGTAGGTTGGTGGCTGGCTACGACTTTATTTCTAATGCTGGCAACGCTGCCGATGGTGATGGCCGAGATTCTGATCCAACCGATATGGGTCTAAATGAAGACACGGGCTATCACGGCACTCATGTCGCTGGCACCCTCGGCGCCAATACTGATAATGGTGTAGGCGTTGCTGGGATTAACTGGAATGCCAAGATTTCGGCAGTAAGAGTCTTAGGCAAACAAGGGGGTACCACTGCAGATATTATTGACGGGGTGCTCTGGGCAGCTGGGATAAACCCCACGCTCATCAACCCTAACCCGGCCGATGTTTTAAACTTAAGCTTAGGCGGCCCTGGCCCTTGTGACGTTCCTTATCAAGAAGCTTTTGATAAGGTAATTGCTGCGGGTAAAATTATTGTCGTAGCTGCAGGCAATGGTCATGAAAATGCTGGCTTTGTTTCGCCCGGTAACTGCGCTAATGTGATTACAGTGGGGGCAACTGATTTTGCAGGTAATAGGGCAAGCTACTCAAACTACGGTGACAGCATTGATCTTATGGCACCTGGCGGCGATACTTCTGTTGATCTTAATAATGATAACTATGTCGATGGTGTTTTAAGCCTTTGGAAAAATGACGTTTCAGGCAAATATACGACCTATTTCTATCAAGGCACCTCAATGGCCAGTCCGCATGTAGCAGGCGTTGCTTCGCTTATGAAAGCGATTAAACCAAGCATTACCCAAACCGAAGTTTTAACCGCGCTTAGCTCTACGGCAAGACCCTTGACAGCTAGCCAATGTAGCAGCGAAGGTCTCGTGCTAAGTGCAACTGACTGCGGCGCAGGGCTCATTGACGCTCAGGCAGCGCTCGAGGCTATCGATCTCACAACCCCTCCGCCACCTCCGCCTTTAGAAGGCATCAGCTTTGATCCAGTTAACCTGAACTTTGGTACCGATCTTGAGGCTTCTGTTGTGAGTTTAATCAATAATAATGCTAGCCCGCTTGACTGGACATATAACAAGATGATTCAAGATGCAGATAATCCAGCTGATTTTGAGGAATCAGGTATTAGTCTGTCAAGCTCGAGCGGGACACTAGCGGCAGGCTCGAGCCAGAGCATAACCATCAGCCTTGACCGTAAGAAAGCCCGCAAAAAAGGTGACTATCATCTTGAGCTCGAGTTTATTAGCGGTTCAGAGAGCAAACGTTACCCTATAGCGTTTACCGTAGGTACCATCACCGTGCCTATTGTTGGTGACTTAGAGAGTACTCTGCTCCTTGCTTGTTTACCAACTTCGCTTGATGACTGTATTAGCCATCCTATAAAGGTGGTACCCAATATAAACAGTGGCACAGAAGCCAATTACCTCATCCCAGATTTGGATAGGGGAACCTACTGGATTGTTGCTTGGAAAGATAATGACGCCAGCCAAGACCAGAGCGTTGGTGATTATCTGGGCTATTATTCTTTAGATGCCCTTGGCGCTACCGCCGTAAGCCCGCCAGCCACCGACATTGATTTTGTACTTGAAGAAATAACTGAAGGGGATCTAGCTCAGCCTAAACAAGCCAGCGTGTCAACACCAACATTGCCTTAGACAAGCTTTAAGGTTTGGTTAGGGTATAGGTTATAACGCCTTGATAGGTTCCTGTAGGTGGCAAAGGGGTATCAAGTTTGTAATCAACGGTTAATACTTGCCAACCGCCTGTATTGCCACCACTGGCAATCAGCTTAGTGCCATAACCAAACCCTTGCCAAGTCGCGCCAGAGTTCCACATAAGCCGCGCCTGAGCGTCTCTTTGGCTAGCTGCTTCATAGCGTGCACTTAAGCTCCAGTCACGGTTTGCCAAAACTTCGATCTGAGTTTGACCAGGGGTAATTTGGTAACTTTCATCTTTTACCTCAATAGCCACTGGAACTGTTTCCTGGTCACTAGAATTACTAAGTTTTAAAATCATGATTGAAGGAATAGAAACTTTGAGATCATGTTCAGCTTGCTGAGCAAAAGCAGCAGCAAATAAACAAAAAATAATAAAAGCAAACAAGTTACGCATTCAAAACACCCTTTCGTGTTTGAACGCAACCTTTAACTTAGGTCTTTAGCTCTGCTTAGCTTTGATGCCCGTCGAAGCTAGGCTTAGTCTAAAGAATGGTCGGTTGCATCACTGGCTCCCCACCTGTCCATGATGCCCATATCGGACTTGGTGGTTCAACGCCTCCATAGGTCTTTATGACCTGAGTTTAGTATGACAAACGCTTGTTACGCTTCTGTTAAGCCCTAAAAAAAGCCTCCGTGAGATCACGGAGGCTAACGATGAACGCTTTCAGGATTTCTGGCAAAGGTTACACACAACTTAGTACATTCGTTTCGACTTGCCTAGCTTCCAAGACGTATTGCGGTTGCAATACGTCTTGGAAATACAATTTTTAATTTTTTGCTAATTGCTCGAGCAAGGTATCATAAGCTGTTTTTAAAGCAGTATCACTTTCAAGATTAACCAATGCTTCCCCTTGAACAGCACTTGATTCAGGGCGCTCGATAGATTGGAAAAAGTCAAAACTACCATCTTCATTTATGGTGGCTTTACCAACCGACTTACCGTCTACCATAATCTCAATTTCTTGCCCAGGCTCAGCACCCTGACCATCTAAGGTTATAAAACCAGGACGGCGCGTATCAACAGCCATAACATCTGGCGTAATACCTTTTTTGTTGATGCTTCGGCGATTAGGGGTTAGCCACTCAAAATTAAGCAGCACAAGCTGTCCACCATCACTGAGGGGGCTTACCGATTGACCAACACCCTTACCAAAGGACTCTTCACCGACAACCAGCGCACGCCCATTATCTTGTAAAGCACCCGCCACAATTTCAGAGGCAGAAGCAGAGTTTTTATTAACAAGAACAACCATTGGTAAATCAAAATACTTAGGGTCAGCCGCAGCCAAACGCTGGGTGACGCCTCTCGAGCGTTGAAAGACAATATCGCCACTGTTTAAAAACTCGTCAGCCACCAAAATACCCTGGTTTAAAAGCCCCCCGCCATTATCACGCAAATCTAGAATTAGGGACTTGACACCTTGAGCCTTTAGACTATTCAGTTGTTCATCAAGCTGGTCAAAAACGCGCTGATTAGCAAAGGTGCTAATCGTTACATAGCCAACATTATTGGGTAAAATCGTTGATTCAACAGAAATAATTTCAATCGTGCCTCTAACAATATCGAAATCAATTAAATTGTCTTCGCCTGCCCGCTTCATCTTAAGATGAACGGTACTACCTTCGGGACCTCTTACTTTTTCAACCACATCATCAATGGGTGTCTTTTCAACATTTTCACCATCAACTTCTATAAAAATATCACCTTTTTGAATGCCAGCATTCCAGGCCGGGCTATCTTTATATACATTGATAATTTCAACGATGGTTTGGTCTTTACGATTAATTGCTGAAAGGGTAGCTCCTATACCACCAAAGCTACCACTTCTATCTTCACGGTCACGGTCAGCCAGTTTAGGCTCGAGGTAATGGGTATAAGGATCATCAAGGGCTGTTATCATGCCATTAATGGCACCTCGAACTACTTTTTCATTGTCCACACCTTCGAGATAATCAGATTGCAACGCGCCGTAAGTTTCCATAAAGGCTTTACCCACTGGGCTAGCCAAAAAGGAATCGATGGTGCTTTGCGAAAGTTGTGCATAGACCAGACCCAAAGTAAGGCCCACCACAAAAACACTCGCGATGATTACATTTTTTCGCATGTTTCCTCCGTTGTTTGGATAAAAGACATAGCTAATGTCTCTAAAACTATCAAATCAGTGTCAAGTCTAGCATCAGTGCTTCTAGAACAACGTGCTTTTTAGGCAAATTGAAACTCATTAAACCCTCAGCCATCTTCATAATCTCTAAATAAAAACTTCAGGTTCCTTTTTTGGGCAAAGTAGAAGCAAACAGATATCGTTATAAATGATCTGGCTGAAGCTTATATTCGTAACTCGTGTTCAAGGCCACTATTTTATTTGTAAGGTATAGCAGGTATCATCTGGTCGGCTACATAAAGTCTTTAAAAAAACAGTGTCCTGAACAATAAATTTCTAGATGACACTGTAGCTTTTATCCTGTAGAGTGCTATATGAATCTTATTGCTCCAGTCCAAAAATACGCGTTTCAGGTTTAAAGGCTGCCCAGGCAAACCACAACGTATTATCATGAACGATAGGGTTTAGTTTTTGTCCTTGTAACGGTCCACTGATAGCCTGACCTAAAAGGTTCCAGCTCGAGCCTGTCTCATTGTCACTAAACTGCTCATCCTTCCAACTAAAGCTTAGCTCTTGCCCATCCAAATTTCGGCTAAATACGCCCACAGAGCCAATATCTTCAGCCTCTGAGATCGTCGCCTTACCTAAGGCAGTGGCTGTTCCTTCTTGCCAAAACAGCACAATATTTGCATCTTGAATAACCCGCTCTTGCTTTAAAAGGCTAAAAGGATAAGCAACGCTTTCTCCTGCCAAGTCCAGACTAATAACGCGCTCTTTTGGGCTTAAACGTCCATCGGCTATACCTTTAAACAAAAAGGCAGGGCTATCAATATCATCGTAGCCAACATAAGGGTTAGACCCGTAGCGCCGCTGAAACCCTGTATCCCTAGATAAAACTAGCGCATCAGGATAAGCAGACTGCGCTTCCGCAAAGCTCACAATAGGCGCAGGCAAACGTAAAAGTCGGGTACCCGTCAGACTTCCGACAGTTGCCTCACCTAGAAGCTGCGAAAAAAGACTACTGGTCTTGGTATCAAACATCAGCATATTTGAGTTATAAAGCATGCCAGACACTCCAAAACTGACTTCTAATAAGGCAGAAAGCTCTGCGTTTTGCCCTTCTTGTAAACGGTAAGCAGTGTAAAAAGGTTCTGAAACTTCGCTAAACAAAGCTTCTGGATTTAGCGCACGAATAGGTTCTTGCATTTCTTTACTTAGCGGAATGCGCCGATCAAAGGCCAAGCTACTATTGCAAAGCGGGCAAAAGCTAACTGCAATGGGTTCTCCTGCCAGGGTGTCATTAACAATCTCATGCCAGGTGAGAATTTGTAAAGGATAGATTTTTGCTTCATTTTCTATAGTGATTAAGATCACAGGCTCATTGGCTTTTAACCAGTTCTCGGCTTCTGTCTGGGCAATAAACTTAGGCTCAAGTGAAGCTTCAGCAGCGCCTTGCCAGTCCCCTTTAAAGCCTAAAGCTGGTATACCCTGAGGAGGCGGACCCCCACTCAAAATAGCCTCAATTGGGATGCTGGCTTTAGTGGCATCTACACCAATACGCCGTGCAGCTTCAGGTAGGTTTTGGGCTTGCAAAAGCCCCCAGAAAACAAGGACAAAGAAAATGGATAAGACTTTCATACTCTAAGATAAAGATAGCTGATGGCGAATTCGGTTAAGCAGTGTACACAAAACCTCACCTACATAAAGCAAAAGCGGCTCGAGCCAAAACTCGAGCCGCCCTTTAAGCTGCACATTTTAAGGCAGTAAATCACCAATACGCAAACCAAGCTCGAGCGCGCCCAGATCAGGGGCTGAACCTAGATAAGGAATATTGACATCGCGACCTTTATTAATGACAGGGCTATTGTCTTTTAGCGCCAGGAAATCGCTCGAGCCGCTACTGGTACTAAGCAAACCCGCATCTTTTATACCTAAATTCCAGCTATTGTTTTGCTCGATGGTATCAGCGTACATACCAACGCTACCATTGATCGATAAGTTATTACGCCAGGTATTGTCATTGGAAGTTTGTGAACTTTCAAAGTTATGACGGTCATTACCAAAGGCAGTATTATTTTCGATTAAATTTCCGCCCCCTAAATTAGTATCAAAGCCCACACGATTATTGTTATAAGAGATGTTGCGGCGGATAATACCGTTAGAATCGGGTTGTTGACCGCCCATCTTAAAGCCGTTACCATCCCCACCGTTATAGCCGTTGTTACGTGAGACATTACCAAAGAGAATCGTTCGGCGACCTTTCCAGGTATCAAACCCGTCATCCGAATTGTGATCAGAAAGGTTATACCAGAACTCATTGTCATCACTGGTACCCCCTACACCAATAGAACCAAACCCGTCACTGTCCCCGCCCCCATAGCTATCTTTAGACACCGAATAGGCCACGATATTTCTCGAGCCTCCAAAAATCTGAAACCCACTCAGATAATTATTATTAAAGACCATACCCACAAAAACATTGTTATTGGCACCATTAAACAGGAAAACACCTTGAGCAGGGCTTTTATAAATTTCCATATTGCGCATCACGATATAGTCAGCACCATCTACCCAGATACGCTGCTTGTCACTGCCGCCACGTTTATTTGACCAATCAATAACAGCCCATTCGCCTGGGTAAGACATAACCGTAATAGGATTGCCTGAATTGCCTGAGCGGGTAAATCTGATTTCTTCATTGGTATATCTTCCCCCTCTGACAAAAATCACATCTCCGGCTTTGGCAAGATCTATTGCTTTACCAATCGTTCTAAACGGATTACCTTCCTTGCCATTATTTTTATCTGAACCATTGGTTGAGACATAATAGCTAGCCTTACTTGGAATAGCCGGCAGTTTAGGCTGAGGCAAAAGATCAGATTTCTTTTTAGGAGCAGGCTCGGGTTCAGGCTGTGGCTCGGGTTGGGGCGTGGGTTCGGGTTGTGGTGTAGGTTCAGGATCTGGGCTTGGAGTTGGAGTCGGAATGGTTTTATTGCTAAAACCAACTTCAGCACTCTCAATGGTATAGCCCGTCGTTTTAATCCGTTTAAAGAGCAGGTTATTTTTACCATTTTGCCACCAGGATGCTGGCATAGCAAAGGTTATAGAAACCGTTTTATCATTATTGGAGGTCGTCGCCTGATCGCCAAACAATTGTAAGGGTCCTTGACCATTAACAAAAAGCTGACCTTCATCGGCGAAGTCCGGGTCCGTAGCCACTAAGGTTAGCTCGGCGGTAGACTTGTCAGCTGGTTTTGTAAGCGTAATAGCTGCCTTAGCTTCTGAAACTGAACTACTCATAACGACAGGAAAACCTTCTGAAGCGCCACTCGGCTGAGGATTAGGTTCAGGTGCGGGGGTGGGTTCAGGTGCGGGGGTAGGCTCAGGCGTTGCATCTGGTGTATCGCTGGCAGCGGTACTACTTAGTTGCACCTGACCAGCACTCAAACTAAAACCATTTGTATTGGTATGAACAAAACGCAGATTGTTATCTCCTTGTTTCCACCAAGCGATAGGCGTAGACCAAGAAACCGTAGCCTCTTGCTCATTAAAGGCCAGCTTACCCATATCACCAAATAGGGTAAGGGGGCCCTTACCATTGATATAAAGTTCACCTTCATCAGGGTAGTCAGGATCATAGGCAGTTAAACTAAGCAAAACTGACTTCGCTTTAGAAACACTGTCTAAATAAACGTTATAGTTTAGCTCTTCAGGTACCTTACTACTTTCTAAATCAATAGAAAAATCTTTAAAGGTTTGTACAGGAAACTCAGGCTGAGGCTCGGGTTTGGGAACAGGTTCGCCTGGCTTGTCAGCCGTTTTGGTCACAGCCAAATCCTCAAAGACAGCCTCCGTTTGCACAGTATTGTTACGGCTTGTCACTGCCATGCCAATATGCAGGGTTTCGGGTAAATCAATTCGCTTACTAAAGACAGGTAGCCAGGTTTCACCATCTACCGATTGGAAAGCGGAAAAGATATCACCACTGCGCTCGAGCTTTAACCAGGTAGCTTTGGCCAAATCGGCACCCGAAAAAGAATCACTGCTCTCGGCTTTTTTCGTACGCCACATAAACCAGTTGCCATTACTGGGCGTTGTTGTGATAAAAACAAAAGGCGAACCCTCATCTAAGGTCTCGCGCATCATAAGGCCAGCTTTGGCCCAATCATCGGTATCTTTCAATTCACTAATATGTGAAACAAGCACCCCATCACCCAAAAGGCTCTGATGGACAAAATGAAAGCTATCTTTACTTGACCAGATATCTTCACCCGAAGCCGTAACGCTTATGGTTTTATCAGTAACAATGACTTTACCCGGAAGACCTACAGTTCCAATATCTTGACTGGCCCAACCCTCGAGTGTGTAGGTTTGCTTACTGACGGCCTTGGGTTGGCTGCAGGAAACTAGGATAAGAAAACTTAAGGGCAAAATTAACAACACATGCCTAAGATTGTTCAGGTTGCAAGACTTATTTGTAGACATCGCTTAACCACTCCAGCTATGTTTCTGAATTTTGACTCTTGCTGTATTTATATAAGGTTTTCAATATAATTATTGACACACCAGTAAATAAACCTTGACTTTTCGCCCAAAGTTAAAGTTTTAGCTCGAGCCATTTTTGTAGCGGAACCCACCTTGCTTCGTCAAGTATGCACCATATCTTAATGAATTCTGAAAATTCTTAGAAAAACTTGAGAAATTATGAGGAATCATCATGCAGGCTGAGTTTATAGCGACTTCAGCGTCTGCTGGTGTGTAAAAGTTAATAAGATTATGATGCAGATATAAGAAACTAAGACCATCAAACTTAAAACCGAAAAACCCTGAGATAAGCTGATAGCGGTCGCTAGAACACTGCCCAAAACTGAAAAGATACCATTTACTGTCCAGGCTAAGGCGACATAGGTTGAGCCTAGCTTGCCAAGCTTCGTAAGAATAATAGGAAACGGTATACCTAAACAAAAAGCGAGTGGTAAAAGGCTAAGGGCAGTAAGCAACGCTCTTATCGTTAATGTCTTAGATACAAGGGCTGTCTCCATAAAGAACCAACATAGAGTCCATAGCATCCAAAGAACGGTAATGGTAACTAGCGTCACGAGTAAGCCCCCGTTTAGCTGCTTTATATAACTAGAAAACAAACTACCCAGGCCACTACCAAGAAGTAACACGCCAAGCATTAAACTTAGCGCCAATGTGGGGTGTCCGAGGAGTAACTGGGTCTTTTGCAAAACAACAATTTCAAGCGCCATAAAACCTAAGCCAAGTAAGGCAACCATAGGTAAAAGAGCATGAGCAGAAGGCTCGAGCTTCTTCGCATTCACTATCCAAATGACAACAAGCAGCGCTATTAAACTTAAAAGAGCAAGGATTAATCTTTGTAAAAATGAAGGCAGACCCTTTTCAAAATTATAAAAAAAAGGCCGATTATCTGTAACGGGGCGAAGGTCAGTTGGTAATGCGTTGGCAATAATTGCATCAAGACCCTTTTGCCCTGAGGCCAAAGCGTCTAAGGGAGGATTAGCAAGCAAGCCTGGGATAAAAAGAAAAGCGTAGCCGCCTTGCGCCTCGGCAAGCCGCGCTAGGCGAATGGCTTCTTCACGCTCTATAGCTTGGTTTTTAACAATGAGTAGAGGAATCGGTGGATTTGCCTGAGTATCTAAAAGGGCAAATAGATGCTTACTTGCCTCGGCTTCCGTCATCCCTTTTTGGCTTAAGGTTTTGATGGCCGTCAAAAAAGCCCTAGTTAAAGTCAGTTCATCATAGAGTTTAAGAGCTATTTGCCCATCAATATTAAGGTGGTCAAGATAATCATGAAATGCCTCAACCGTATAAAGTTTGTTTTCCGCCAATACATAAGCTCTGGCATCAGCAGCTTGAGTAATCACCTGCGATAAAAAAATAAGATCATAGGTCTGGGCACTTCGTTTTAAAACGCTGCGCCCTTCATCGGCAAAAACCTTTATGGCTTCACCATAAAGCTCGCCTGCATAATTTGACATTTCTCTAACGATGTCGATGCTGGCGTGGTTCACTTCGACGACTCTAATCTCAGCAACATCTGTGGCTTTAGCTAGCGCGATATCCAAGCCTCCTCCAGGGCCAATGATAAAACTGCTTTCTGGCTGCTCTGCCACAAAAGGAAATTGACCAATATCCCTTTGCCAAAGATTAGTCCTTGACTTATCAGGAATGACCGAGCCAGCTCCCCCGTCCATATAAAGATAATAGGCATCTTGCGCTTCTTGATAAACAAGATCGGTGCGACTAAAAGCGTCCCAGCGGGTTTCTACAATTTTGCCTCCTTTGTTAAGGCGCTCGAGCATAGGTTTCGGTGTAACAAGGCGAGTCATATCCATTTGGATAAACGAGGTGGTGACTTGAAGCCCGGCCAGAATCATAATAACTAGGCCAAAAACCCGATAAAAAAAGCTAGGAGGTTCAATCATTAAGCTGGCAAGTGCGAGAACTAAAGCCGCCACAAATAAGCTATTAAAACCACCCAGGCCATTAAGTAAAGGCACTGCAAACAGCACCCCCAAGCCTGCCCCTATTAAGTCAACTCCATAAAAGACCGAACTCTGAGCACTATTGCGGCTAAAAAGTGCAGCAAGCGTCATACCTAGAAAAAGATAAGGCAAGGTAGCAGCTAAAAAGAGCAAGAGCTTTGCCCCGCCCATTTCTCCCCAGACAAGCAGTGCTAGAAGCAGGGTACTGACTGAGGCAAGCTGCAAACTTAAGCTAAGCCCTCCCTTTTGCTGCAAGCTTGGAAAGAGGGCAACCAGAGCAGACCCCAAACCTATACCCAAAACCGCTAAGGATAAAACCAGAAAAACATAAGACTGGATAAGAATGACAGAGAGGACTCGAGCGAAACTAATTTCTAAGATAAGCGAGGCCATCGAGAGCAAAGCCGTTGCCAGTAAAGGTTTAAAAGCTTTATTCACCTAAACCTTGCTTTTCCAGACATAGCCGCTCACTTGATATACCACTTATAAGCAGCCTCTCTTTGGCACTACTAAGAAGCAGCGCAGTCCAGTTCACCGAGCCGCCATCGGCAATTTGATAACTCTTACCCGAAGGGCTGAGCAGATAAATATGAAAGCACAAATCGCGGTAATACTCGCGCCCAGATTCGCGCTCAGGTTTAAACTTGCAAAGTACCTCAGGAAAATCCTTCTGTAACGGGTTTAAAAGATTTGGCTCGAGCCCTGTCTCCCGTTCTATGCGCTCAATAAGCTTATTCATAGCGCTATTATTGAATTTTTTTCATCCTGGGGTCTAACAGATCTCGCAGACCATCCCCAAAAAAATTAAAGCCCATAACTGAAACCATAATCGCTAAACCTGGGAAAACTCCCATCCACCAGGCTTGTCTTAAAAAAGAACGGCCTTCAGAAAGCATGCGCCCCCAACTTGGGTCAGGTGGCTGCGTTCCTAGCCCAAAAAAACTTAAAGCAGCTTCTGCCAAAATAGCAAACGCTAAACTTAATGAAGTTTGCACGATAATTGGCCCCAGCGAATTGGGCAAAATATGCTTAAATATTATTGTGGTGTTGCCTTGCCCCAGTGCCCTGGCAGCCGTAACATATTCGCGCCCTCTGACCGATAAAACTGCGCCTCTGGCTACCCTTGCAAAAATCGGTATATAAACAATAGCAATGGCAATCATGGCGTTCGTAACGCCTCGCCCCAAAATCGCCATGACCGTAATTGCCATAAGCACAGCAGGAAAGGCAAAGAGAATATCCATCAAGCGCATAATAATTTCATCTAAGACGCGACCATAAAAGCCTGCCATTGCCCCCAGAAAAACACCAACACTGGCTGAAATAGCTACGGCAATAAAAGCAACCTTAAAGGAAACGGCCGCCCCATAAAGAATGCGAGAAAAAACGTCACGTCCAAATTCATCGGTACCAAAAAGATGCTTGAGTCCAGGCGGAGCAAAACGAGCACCAAAGTCCATACCATTGGGGTCATAGGGCGCAAGCTGACGACCAAAAACTGCCACAACCGCTAGCAATACAATGATAAAAAAACCTAGCATTAGGAGCTGATGGCGCAGCGCCTTACGCACAAATTCTGAAACCCTTGACTCTCGTTTTTGTAACACGGCTACTGCCATACCCCCTCCTTATTACTTTTCCACCGCCGTTTAAGCATATTCCACACTCGGATCTAAAAGCACATAGGATAGGTCTGTAAGCAGATTAACCACTGCAAAGGCAGCAGCAAAAAGCAGCACCGATGCTTGTAGCATTGGGTAATCGCGTTGCAGAGTTGAGTTAAGCGCCAAGGAACCTAGGCCAGGCCAGGCAAATATAATTTCGACCACGACCACTGAGCTAAGAAGCGTCGCCATTTGTAAACCTACAATCGTGGCAATGGCAATGGCTGCATTACGCAGGGCATGCTTATTAATGACGATACGCTCACTTAAACCTTTGGCTCGAGCGGTACGTACATAATCCTGATTTAAAACCTCGAGCATGGCACTACGCACAAAGCGGGTCATAATAGCCCCACTTATAAGCCCTGAGGTAAGCGCTGGCAAAATAATATGGCGCAACCAGGGAATAAAACCCTCTGACACAGAAACAAAACCGCTCGAGGGTAAAACCTGTAAATATTCGGCAAAAAAGACAATCAGTAAAATACCCATCCAGAAGTCAGGAATGGAAACCCCAATCTGGCTAAAAATCATGGCTGTAACATCGCGTTTACCCCCTGGCCTGAGTGCAGCAATAATACCTGCGGGTAAGGCAATCATTAAACCTATAAGCAAAGCAACAAAGGCCAGCTGCAAAGTAGCTGGCAGGCGCCGGGCAACTTCACTGGTTATAGATTTGTCATTTATAAAACTCTTGCCAAAATCAAAACGCGTGACAATACCCGAAATCCAGGCAAAGTATTGGGTGGTCAACGGTCTATCTAAACCCAGTTTTTTTTCTAAAGTAGCTACATTCTCGGGAGTTGCTGAGATCCCTAACTTGACCCTGGCTGGACTACCGGGTACGAGAGGAATAATCGCAAAGGTTAAAATAGACACGCCAAATAAAACCAGAATCAAGGTGCCTAGTCGCCTTAGTACATAACTTGGACTCACAGTTGGCCTCCCTTTTATAAAAATGAGGGCAAGTTAAAACCTGCCCTCATTTAAGCTTTTTTCAAGAATGTGCTCGAGAAAAGAAGCTTAGTTCTCTAACCAAGTATTTACAAAACGAATGGCTTGATCAGGGCGAGCAGCGTAACCCTGGACATTTAACCTATAGGCATTAATATTAAGCGGATTATAAAGGTAGATATACGGTGCGTCATCTACAATTTGCTTATTAACCTGTTCATAGATGGCTTTACGCTCAGCAAAATCCTGAGTCAGACGACCTTTATCTAAAAGCTCATCTACACTGGCATTGCTATAACCAGTAAAGTTAAAAACTTCGCCTGTATGATGCTGTGCGTAGTAGTAGTCATCGGGGTCAACCAGCACATTCCAGCTACAAACATAGGTGTCATAGTTGCCAGCGCCCTCTTCCTCTAACCACTCCGCCCACTCGAGCGTGCGTATGCTGGCTTTAATACCTAAAGGTGCAAGCTGTGCTTGAAGTACCTGTGCAATACGAATCGATTCTTCGTACTGGGTGGTTGGCATAATTTCTAACTCAAATCCATCAGCAACCCCTGCTTCAGCCAACAAACTTTTTGCTTTATCAAGGCTTTCTTCGTAGGGGGCATAACCAAAGCTCCAGGCGCTCGAGGCAGGAATAGGCTCCTCGGTCGCTTGGGCCTGACCAAAAGTAGCGGCTTCAGCAATTTGGTCACGGTTAATGGCGTAAGAAATAGCCTGACGAACTTTCGCATCACTAATAGGGTCACGACCCAGATTTACCCCGATATACCAGTAAGAACCTGCGGCAGTTGAATCAACCACCACATCATCACGACCTTTAAGTTCTTCTACGCTTTGAGCAGGAACTGAGATTGCCCAGTCAACATCACCGGTAACCAATGCGGTGCGGCGTACAGACTCATCACTAATAATGCGAATATCTACGGCGTCTAGATAAGGTAAACCTGCTTGCCAATAGTTGGGGTTACGCTCGAGCATGACTTTAACACCTGGCTGAAAGTCGGTAATCATAAAAGGCCCGGTGCCCATAGGCTGGGTATTGATAGTGCCATCTTCGACATTTTCTTTGGCAATAATGCCCATCGTTTTGTCAACCGCAAGCTTGGTGATCAGCCCTGGATTTGGCGCTTCAAGGGTAAAAACAACGGTACTGGCATCTGCGGCAGATATATCAGTTACACCGCCTAGTTTCCAGCTACTACCCGAACCCGTTTCAGGGTCAAGAATACGGTTAAAGGTATAAACAACATCATCAGCGCTAAGATCACGACCATTACTAAATTTCACGCCGTCACGAAGATGAAAGCTTACGGTTAAGCCATCTTCTGAAACATCCCAGCTTTCTGCTAAAGAAGCTTGCAGGTTTTGCTCAGCATCTAGCGTAACCAGAGTATCTAGTACATTTTCTAAAATTTGAAAGCTCGAGTAGGCACTGGTAACATGCGGGTCAAGGCCAACAGGGTCTTGCGCCCAGGCAGCTACCAAGGTGCCACCCGAGGTTTGGGCAAAGCCTAAAGATAAACAGGCTATAAACACTAATCCAAGTATTCGTTTCATTCTTGCTCCTTTGCAGGTTCTTCGCGGATTTTCCAATCCCATATGCTCTTCTTGATTTTGACCACCAGAATCGTTTCGCTCTTAACCACTCCTTCCCTAGTCATTTCACGCTGGATAAAATCATGAACTTCAGCGTTGCTAGCATGAATTGATTCAATCACCACATTTTGCCCGCCGACCCCAATGGCCACATAGCGAACGGCATCGAGTTGGGCAATTTCGTCTGTCACTTTTTCGAGGTACTGAGGGCTAACGGTAGCGTATGTTGTCGCCAAAATCGGCACACCCAATTGCAACGGGTTACTAATTGCCAAAATGCGCATCCAACCGCTTTCTAAAAGGCGATTCACCCGTTTGCGAACCATACTTTCAGAGACTTTAAGCTGGCGAGCAATTTCGCGAAATGACATGCGTCCATCAATGCGCAAAAAATCAACAATGCGCTGGTCAGTCTCATCAAGCTGTTGATACTTGAATTCAGCGGATTCATTTTTTGGACGCAATTCGTCAGAAGGCATGACCAAATTTAACGCAATGCGTCTTTAATTGTCAATAAAAAACGCAAGTATGAACCAAATTGATAGAGTCAATCCGCTAGGAAAGATTGACTCTATCAATTGCTATACCCTTAACAGCCTTTTTCCAAAACTCGAGCGCTACTTCATCAGCACCCTAACGCCCTATCCCCTTTCTTGATTTAACCGAGGCTACGCTCTGTTTAAAGGTTTTGATAGCCTAAGGACTTATTCCAAAGCTTTTGAACGCTTTTGAACGCCTTGCTTTCTATGCTCATTAAGGCGTGACCCAAAGTCACTCAAATTCCTATTGGAGGAAATTAAACCATGCGACAGTTAATTATTTTTTTTAGCCTCTTTAGTTTGCTTATAGCTTGTGGTCGTACTGGCCAAACACCAGTTAAACCAAACGATTCAAGCCCCCCTGGCGCTCCTATATGGTCAACCATTAGCATAGGTGACCAGCAAGTAAGCTTAAGTTGGCAAGCTAATCAAGAAAGCGACCTTGCTAGTTACACACTTTACTGGGGTACAGAAAGCGGCAACCTAAAAGATACCCTCGACTTAGATAAAGATCTAACAGAGTATCTTGTAGGCGATTTGACTAACAAAACCCCATACTTTTTTGCTTTGAGTGCCCAAGATGAAAGTGGCAATGCTTCAGACATGAGTACCGAAATGACTGCTATACCTGAAGCCTTAGTAGAACCCCCTGCCCCTGCACCCCCTGCCGATGGCAATTTTTCAGTGAGTACGTTAGAAAATGTAAGTATTCTAAAGGGACAAGGCAAGCAAATATTGTTTAGCATTGCTCGTAATAACTTTACTGATGAGATTAGTTTCACGCTTAAAAATGCACCCGAAGGTATAAGTAGTGATTTGCCCAAAAGCACAACTGAGAATCAGCTTGTAGTTAGCTTGAACGTGGCAAACAGTGAAGCCTTAAAAGCAGATGATTATTTGCTCGAGTTTGAAGCAAGCGCCAAAGACATCGTAAAAACGCTCGAGCTTAAACTAAGTATCGAAGACGCTCTAGAACCCCCAGCACCCGCCGAAAACAGTTTCGAAATGGATTTACTTGTGGTCAGCGATCCTCTGTCAATGGTTAAGGGAAGTAGCAGAGACTTAAACTTTAAATTTATTCGCAATAATTTCCCAGATGCCATTAACCTGAGTTTAAAAGATGCTCCTGAAGGTATTAGTTCAGATTTGCCTGCCAGTACCGAAGCAAACGAATTGGTGGTCAATTTGGCGATAGCAAATGACCTAGATATAGGTACTTATGAGCTGACTTTTGAGGCTAAAGCCAAAGACATCGTAAAAACGCTCGAGCTTAGCGTCAAAGTTATGGCAGAACCTTTGGCAGCGCAACCCAAAATAAATTCAGTAAAGCTAACAGGCTTTGGTGCTAGCCATCAGGTTAGACAAGCTCATGGTCTATTAACCTTAGTTATTGATGGGGAGCACCTTGGAGACATAACAAATGCAAGCTTAATTTTTCAATTAGCGGTGGAATCTGCCGAATTAGAAGCTCAAGCGACCCCAACGCTTGAAGTAGAGATTCTTGCAAAGACTGCTACTACAGCAACACTGCAAACAACTATTCCCCATGGAGCTAGCATCGGCGATTTTAACCTTAGTGTCGCCAATGGCAATGTAGCTGTCTTTGAAAATGCACTCAAGGTAACCTCTATTACCGCTGCCCCCTTAGGAAATGACGCTACGGGTAAAGGCACAACTGATTTGCCCTATAGAAGTTTAACGAAAGCCGTTTCGGTTGCTAACACTCAAGACGGCATCTATTTAGCAGAAGGGGTATACAGCGCTGCCAGTGGTGAAATCTTCCCCATTGATATTTCAGGTCAAAAGATTTGGGGTGTAGCCAGCGATAAAACCATCATTGATGGCGTTGGAAGCAGCACGTCATGCCTGATAGTCAATACCGATGAAGAAAGTCTTCTTTATGACGTTTGGGTTAAAGCTTGTGGCATACATGCAATTCACTTAAAGCAAGGTTCGACTAAGCTAAGAAGAGTCAAAGCAAGTGAAAATCAGGGGAATGGTCTTATGCTTTCAAACACAGCAGAAGCAATCATTCGCAGTAGTGATTTCTCAGATAACGCATTTTCTGGTATATCTGCAATGAATGCTGCAAAACTTACCCTTGAGGGGAACGACTGGACAACTATAAATAACAACGGGGGTAGTGGCATCTTTTTGGTAAACAATGCTGAATTAACAGCTAATAAATTGGCTATTGCAGGTAATAATTACGGCATAAGATTGGTAAGAGGGTATCCTCAATTTCGTGTATCTAACCTGTTGAGTAGTCTATCACCAAAAAGCTGAGCGAACCAGTTAAGAGCTTTTTTCCAGTTCTTGATAGGCAGCGTCCATTTTTTCGAGGCATTGCTTATAGCTAAGAAAAGGACTTTCATAAGCGAATCTTCAGTAGGGAAAGCACCTCTGGTTTTAAGGGACTTCTTGAGGCTGTAGTTCAGGGATTCAATGACGTTGGTGGTGTAAATCGCTTTTCTGATATCAGCTGGGTAATCAAAGATGGGGATAATGTTAAGCCAATTTCTACGCCAGATTTGAGCCACAGTAGGATAATCATCTTTGTATTTCTCTTCAAACGCCTCAAGGGTCTCTTCAGCTAATTTTTCACTGGCAGCTGTGTAAATAGCTTTTAGGTCTTTAGCAACCTCTTTACGCTGATCCCAAGGCACAAAGGTCATACTGTTTCGGATCAGGTGAACGATGCAAAGTTGGACTTGAGACTCTGGATAAACCTGCTCAATAGCTTCTGGAAAGCCCTTAAGCCCATCTACACAGAAGATGAACACATCTTCCAGACCACGATGCTGTAATTCTGTGAGGACAGCTAGCCAAAATCTAGAGCCTTCAGTTGCTTCAGTACCTACC
>JAHEBB010000381.1 GCA_024642575.1 Trueperaceae bacterium
AGGGCATTAATAGGATTGCCCGACATAGAAGCAGAAGTATCAATAAGTAGCAAGCAAGGCGCTCGCGGATCGGGGTTTTCGGCAAGTTTGACAAGCTCGAGTTCGTTCATAAGTTCTCCATAACCCCTTTAGTCTATGTGCTCAAAATGAGAAAACCTACCACCTTTTGGCGGAGGCTATACGAGCTAAGGCCCTTTGCACTGCATCTTTAACCATGCTTCCATAGGCATCATCGGTAAGTTCCTCAAAACCCGAAACTGCCTTTTCATAGTTAGCTTTGGCCATTTCAAAGTCTTCCATGAGTTCATAACTATGACCAACATTCAAATACAGTGAAGGATAAAAACCTCTCACTTTTTCCAGGTCGACCTTTTGAGCGCGTTCTAAGGCAATCAAGTTCCAGCTCAGTGTCTCTTCATTACTGCTTTGCTGTCTTGCCAAATAATGTGCTGCAATTGCTGCCTCATAATCATCTTGAGCAGTTTGCCAGGCAGTTTCAAATAAACCTTTTGCCTGTACAAAGTCTCTTTTGGCTTCAGCTTGCATTCCTTCGGCGCAGAGTTTTACGATTGGGTTTTCAGGATCCATCATGGCTATTCACTATTCAAGCTACTATTCATGCGCTTTCCACAAACAAGGCTCGAGCTTAAACTGGTCAAACTTTGCCTCAAAGCTCGAGTCAAGTGGGCTACAAGCATAAAGCCCAAATTGCACAGGTTTTTCAGGTTCCAAGGGCGGATTCAGTTGACCCATTTCAGAGGTCGTTTCACCCAAACTGTGCAAATGAAAAATACGCATTTGCTTAAACGACAATCCCTCTAAAGCTGATTCAATCAAAAAATCTGGCCCTCGGCGGCTAAGACGGTAATAAATGTTTGTCGCAGTAGGAATATCAGTGGTTGCCCAATCTGAGTAGCCGTTATGGGTAACCACACTGCCCAAACGCGAAAAACTGCCATTTTCGTATTCAATTGAAGCTTTAAACCAGTTTTCACTGTTCAGATAAATGATGACCCCACACTGGTCAAACATTCTCTGGTAGTTAAAAGATACTCTAACAGTAAAGGAAAAATTATCTTGGCGCTCGAGCAAGAGCGCAGGCGCATTATCATGGCGAAAGCCGTAGTAGCTGCGCTGCCAGAAATCGGTGTTAGGCTCCGTTGTTAGACTTACAAAATCTTGTGAGACCTTAAACACTTTAGGCTGGTTTAGCCAGATTGCGGTAGAAAAATCGATGTTCATAGGGTTTAGATCAGCTCGAGCCTTAGCTTTGGTAAACCCAACCCTGTCACCGTTACTTCGTAAGTTTCGCCTGCACTTATAGCAGGTGCTGCTGTCAGTGTACCTGTCGTTATGAGTTCGCCTGCCTTAAGGGGCAGGGAAGCCCCATCTGCCGCGATTAAATCTGCGATATGCCCCAGTGCTACCAGAGGGCTATCAACCACCTGATTCCCGCCACCCTCAGCAACAGTTTCACCATTCTTTTTCAGTACCGCCTGACAAGCCGCAAAGGCATGTGCCATATCGGGATTAACAGGGACTTTTTCGCCGATAATCAGCGCGCCATGAAAACCAAAAGTAGCCACCAAATCAGCAGGTTTAAACACCCAATCAGGATAGGGGCATTGCACCACTTCAAACCCAAGTGCCATCCAGGCAACTGCTTTGATAAGTTCTTTGGGATCGCGCGTACCTGTAGGTACAGAGCTACTCAGTCCGAAGACGATCTCAGGCTCGAGCTTAGGCTGACTTAAACCCTCGAGGGAAAGTTCAAATTGATTACTCTCAGCTTCAAAAACCGTATCTCTGTAAAGATAGCCCCAAACCACATCGCTCAGGCCCATTTTGCTCCAGGCGGCGCGGTTGCTTATACCAATTTTGCGACCGACAAGGGTTTTACCTGTCTTTATTTCCTCTTGGGCAATTTGGTGCGCCACCTTGTAAGCCTCAGCCAAATCAAAGCCAGCCCTTGCTGAAGGTAAAGCCCTACCAAACCCACGCGTCTCTAGTAAATCAGCTACTAATGTCATGCCTTGTTTTACCAAACTTCAGCACAAAACAAAAGACAACCTAGATTGACCTTTTGACGCTCCATCTTTCAGCCACTATCCTCTTCCCTTTGACTTTCCCTTATACTGTGGCAATTCAGGAAGGCGGCCAGTCATGGACAAACAAAAACTCAAAGACTCGAGCTCCAAGTATCAACTTCACCCTATGGGCAACCCTGCAAGTTTTGAGGCAAAACCCCCTCATATCATTGCCAAAGGGGATGGCGTTTTTATCACTGATATTGACGGCAAGCGCATGGTTGACGCCACCGCTGGACTCTGGAATGTCAATATTGGGCATAACCGTCAGGAAGTTAAAGATGCCATTATGGCGCAACTTGACGAACTGGTTTACTATTCAAACTTTCATGGCATGACCAATCCACGCTCAATTGAACTCTCAGAACGCGTCATTGGCATGACCAAGCCTGAAGGCATGGCAAGGGTTATGTTTTCCAGCAATGGTTCTGATGCTGTCGAAACAGCCCTTAAACTCGCCAGACAATACTGGAAAGCCGAAGGCCAAGCCCAGCGTGTCAAATTCTTTTCTTTAAAAGAAGGCTATCACGGTACGCATTTTGGCGGCGCATCGGTCAATGGCAATGCCCGTTTTCGCAAAGCCTATGAACCCCTTTTACCTTACTGCTACCAGATTGATACCCCCTGGACATACCGCAATCCTTATACAGAAAACCCCGAAGAGCTAGGTGAAATTATTGCGGGTCTTTTAGACCGCGAAATTCAAGCCCAAAACCCAGATACGGTGGCTGCCTTTATTGCCGAGCCGATTCAAGGCGCAGGCGGTGTGATTGTGCCTCCAGCCAATTTCTGGCCGCTTGTTCGTGAAGTCTGCGATAAGCATGGTGTTTTGCTCATTGCCGATGAAGTCATAACAGGTTTTGGTCGTAGCGGCACGATGTTTGGCTCGAGAACCTGGGGCGTTAAACCTGACATGATGACCATGGCTAAAGGCATTACTTCAGGCTATATTCCGTTAGGTGCAACCGCCATTAATAAACGGGTAAGTAGCGCCATCGAGGCCTCCAAAGAGCCTGTTATGCACGGCTACACGTATGCGGGTCACCCTGTTGCCTGCGCAGCTTCGCTGGCAAATTTGGACATTGTAGAAAAAGAAAACTTGGCCGAAAATGCCAAAACCCAAGGGGAGTATTTTTTAGGTGAGCTTTTAAAGCTTAAAGACAAGTTCCCTCTGGTTGGTGATGTGCGCGGCAAAGGTCTTATGAGTGCGGTGGAACTGGTTGCCGATAGACAAACCAAAGAACGTATTCAACCTGACTTTGCCCAAAAAATGAGCACGATTTGTCAAGACGAAGGGGCAATGATTCGTGTTTTACCTACAGGCGTGATTGTTTTATCCCCTCCCCTAAGCATCCAGAAACCAGAGCTTGACACCATTGTTAATGCCCTAGATACAGCCCTGACCAAGCTTTCTGATTAGGTTTTCTAACTATGCTCCCGCCAGCAGATGTCCCCTTTTCCGTCAAAGTGCCTTTTGAAGTCAAGGCCGACCTTTATAAATTAGGCAGCTTTCAAGGGGATAAGCCTGGGGATAGCTTGTTTTGGCTTGACACCGATTACGCTGGGTTTACTGAAGAGAAACTGGCTCTCTTAAAAAACCATTCTCAGCATGGACGCTGCTATCTCAGCGATGATCTAGAAAACCTTGAAACGGCTCTCTGGAACGTTGCCCAGCTTATCGCCGATGATTTGCCAGAGTATTTTTGTTTTGCAGATGAGGTATTAGAGTCAAAACTCTTAGGACTTCGTTTAGCCAAAGGGGGAAACCTAGCATTTCAACCAGAGTTAGTAGCCTTTCAAGGTTTAGGCGAGCGCTGTTTTGAGCACTTGCAGAGGCTCGAGCCTTTTGACCGACTTTGCGACTTTCTAGCACTCTCCGTCCAGGAAGATCTGGTCATTATGCATAAAACCTCAGACCTTGCCAACCGCGCCGAGTGTTTGCTGGTAAGTTTGCCCAGCCACTGGGACCCGTTAGATAAGTTAGGTTTGGATTTTGGCGCTATTCATGAACCTGTTCCTGATAATGCGCCTTTAACCAAAGCCCAGGGCAATATGCTTAAAGCCATGACCAGCAAAGGGCCTTTTGTTCGCTATAACTGGAGTTTAGCCAGCACTCCAAGCATCTCGCAAAACCCAAAACTTTTGCCCCGTGAACCCAGACTCTTAAAACTTAAAGAGAAAGATGATATCAATACCCTATTAGATACGCTTCATTTTCGTGTTGAACGGCAAACCCTACACAGTTTTCCTGACTTAAACCGTGGTCTTTTTGCCATTCGGATTTTTCAAGAACCTTTAAGGCAAACCCTAAACAATACCGAAAGGAAAACTCAGTTAGCAGCTGCCATTGAAACCATGTCTGAAGGCATGCTTAGCTACAAAGGGATTAATCACTACAAAGATTTACTGCTCGATTTCTTAAAATCGTAATTACCGTTTAATTTGAATCTGAGACAATATTTAGTGAAAACCTAAGCAAACCTCATTTCGGACATATTCAAGTATTATTGATTTAAACCCTGTTATAAGTAGGAAGAAGGCTGAAGGCATATGATACAAACCCAGCTCAAAAGCCTCCTCCTTAAGCGTTCTGGCTTAGCGCTTGGCATTTGGGGTGAAGCGGGTATTGGTAAAACCTATGCTGTTCATCAGGCACTGGCTAGCTTGCCTTGCAAAACTGCATATGCGCATGCAACTGCCAGCCTTGCTTCTCTCATTGCCCTACTACCTGAGACAAATAAACTGCCCGCCTGGGCTGAGTTTAGTTTAAAGCGGCTTAGCCAAGGCGAAAGTATTGATAACTCAGCTATAAGTGCTGCGTTTAGTAGCAAACTATCAGCCTTAGCTCCCTTTGTTTTATATCTGGAAGATAGTCACGAGGCTAGCCCTGACAGGCTCGAGCTTATCCAAACACTAGCGCAGATGGTTAAACAAAGCAAAGGTGTGGGGCTCATTATCAGTAGTCGCAGCAAACCGCCTGAGCCGTTTAAGGCTCTTAGGCTCGAGCCTCTTAATCAAAGTGCCTCAGATGAACTTTTAAGAGCTGAACTAAAAGCTGACTTACCCAAAGATGCCCTGCACTGGATTTATAGCAAAGCTGCCGGTAACCCTCTATATACCTTGGAATATTTAAGGTTTTTAAGTCGCCAGGGTTATTTGTGGAGTGATGGGAAGTCATGGCATTGGCGTAAGCCCGA